>CAYSGA010000348.1:0-2515 GCA_964430165.1 uncultured Eubacteriales bacterium | reverse complement strand
CTGCCGGAGGAAATTCTTCAGGACCTCACCCCGCGGCCCGGCCGGTTTCCTCCCTCAGCGGAACGGTCTCCGCGTATTGGTCCAGGTAGGCGAGGTGGGTTTCGACCTGAAGCAGAAAGACATGGTCGTTTTGACCGTAGACGTCGATCAGTCCGGCGGCCGTTTCCTTAAGTTTTTTCAAGGGGACGAGGACGCCGTCTTGGTAGGCCTTGCCGCCGCTTCCGGCGAGAAAGCGCTGGAGGATGATGTCCCCGTTTCCTCCTTCTCCGGCCGGGGCGGATCCGGTCGGCCGGATGAAAATCGCCTCGATCGAGGCTTCCTCTGTCCCGGCCCGGACGAGATCAGGCGATCCTTTTTCGCCGCAGACGAGCCGGATGCCGTCGATGATGATCGATTTTCCCGCCCCGGTCTCGCCGGTCAGGACCGAAAACCCGTCCTCCCAGTCGACCCGGATGTCTTCGATCGTCGCCAGGTTTCGAAGGCGCAGGTACTTGATCATCCGGGGAGCGCGAAATTACGGAAGGTTGTTTTCGAGTTTCAGGGGGACGAGGGCTTTTTCCATATTGATCCGGCCGTATCCGATGGAATCGTCGATTCCCGGGAGCGTCAGGCTGTTGACGTCGTCGGCGCTGAGGCGGATGATCTCCATGATTTCCGCCGCCGAAAGCCAGGGTTTTTGGCTCTTAAGAATGGCGGCCAGTCCGGAAACGTGGGGAGCGGCCATCGAGGTCCCGTCCATGTAGCGGTACGGCAGCGGGCCGAGCCCGAAAAACCAGGTCGGGATCGTCGTCAGGATATGCACGCCAGGCGCAGCCACGTCCACTTCCGGGCCGGCGTTCGACCTCTCCCAGACTTCGTCGTTGTAATCGGTCGCGGCCACGGCCAGCACGTACGCGGCAAAGGCTGCGGGAAACTTGACGGGGCCGCTGTCGTTCCCGGCCGAAGCGACGAGGACGCACCCGCGATTGAAGGCGTACTTGACCGCGTCGAGCAGCGTCTGGCTCGCCGAGTTGAATCCCAGGCTGATGTTGATGACCTGGGCGCCCTGTTCGGCCGCCCAGATGATGCCCTCCGAGACCCGGGCGACCGGTCCCGCGCCGTTGTCGTTCAGCACCTTCACCGGGAGGATCATGGCGTTCCAGGCGACGCCGGCGATTCCCTCGGCGTTATCCGTATCCGCAGCGGCGATTCCGGCAACCGCCGTGCCGTGATAAAGGTCGTCCGTCGCGTCGTAATCGTCATTGACGAAGTCCCGGCCCGGACCGGCGATTTTACCGGCCAGGTCGGGGTGGGTCAGCTCGACGCCGGAATCAATGATCGCGATCATGACCGAACCGTCGCCTCGGGAGCCCTCCCAACCCTGAGGGGCCTTGATGTCGGCGCCGATTTTTCCCTGGGGGCTTCCCGGGACGTCGCCGATCGACTGGCCGGTGTTGGCCAGGGCGTATTGGTAATTGAACAGGGTGTCGTTCGGCGTGGTCGTGGCCCGGCCGATGTAATTCGGCTCAGCGAACAGGACGCCGGGATCGCCGGCGAAGGCGGCGACCTTTTCCTCGACGGAAGCGCCGGCGGGAATCTCGACCCGATAAACCTCGAGCGCGGGAATCAAATCGACCGCCCGGGAGTCGTGACGCACCAGGGTGGCAGCTCGGTAGGCATCCGGAACCTCGGGCTTGAATTTGACCAGAATCTCTCCCGGAACATACGGAAGATCCGGCTCCTCGCCGGACGCCGGGCCGTTGACGGAAAAAGATGGAGCGGGCCGGACGGGTCCGGCATTCATCAGGAGGATCGCGGCGGTCAGGACGGCAAACCCGGGGATTCGGAGAAACGCAGACTGGTGAGACATGATGATCCTCCCGATCAAAACGAGAATATCGTCCGCACCGACGCGCCGAAGGAGAACGACAACCCGCCCTCGAGCTTGGTGTAGGGAACCAGAAAGCCCTCCGCCCTCAACCGGAACGAAGGCGAAGGTTCGACCAGCATCCCGAGGGACGCGCCGACGGCCCCCTGCCCCCTGATTTTTTTTTCTTCCGTCCCGACGAGGGGATTGATGTTTTCATTCAAGGTGAATGTCGCCCAGAGGCTGTCGTAAAAGACGGTCGCGAACGGGGAAAACGTTTCGAATCCGCGGTAGGTGAAGGCGGGTCCGGCCTGGATTCGCAACCAGTCGGCCCGGCCGTCGAACGTGCCGATCTGATGGAGGCCGGTCAGGGTCCATTCTCCGCCCTTCCCGAGGGAAAAGAGGACCCGGGCGAACGCGCCGAGGTCCCATTTTTCGCGTCGGACGAGGGGAACGTCGATGTCCGTTCCGAGCAGGATCGCTCCGAGCGCGCCGGCCTCGTAGTCGATGGAGAAAGGCAGCTCCCGGAAAACGAGACCGTTCCAATTGTTCGCGCCGTAGCCGGATAAAAACGCGAAGGAGACGCCTCCCGGTAGCTCGATCCCGATCCGGATCGTTCCCAGCCCGGCTTCCAAAAGGGAGGAGCCGGTTCTCCCGTTCCAGACGGTC
>CAYSGA010000347.1:0-2545 GCA_964430165.1 uncultured Eubacteriales bacterium | reverse complement strand
CGTTGCCTGAGGGAGAGCTGATACGAGCCGAGATCGGAGGCTGGGAACCGGCCGTTCTGCGCGATTTAAGCGAAACCGGCATGTTTCTCAAAACGACCGCCGGCCTGGAAGTCGGCGCGTCGCGCCCGTTCGTTCTTCATATCTCCGACGGCGAGCAATGGAAAGTCGAGGGCCTCGTCGTCCGCGCGGGGGAAAGCGAAGGCGGCGTCGGAATCGCCTTCCGGCCGGCGGACGAGGACTCCCGCCGGAAAATCTTCTCCCGGTTGGCCGAGGCCGTTTCTCCCAAGGATCTGGCCGAACTCAAGCTCCGCTATCCCGAGCTTCATACCTCGGAAATGGTGGCCTTCCCCTCCCCCGACAAAATCCGGGAACTGCTCGATGAAGCCAGGCGGGCCCGGACTGAAATCACCGCTCTCCCCGCCCATGTCCGCACGCCCTCCACGCTCATTCTCGAGGAAATCGACCCCGGGAGACTCTGCGTCCTGAGCGGCAAGGAACTCAACCTTCGTTTCAAAACGGGCGATCCCGTCTTCATGTCGTTCCAATCCGGATACGCCACCTACAATTTCGAAACGACGGTCCGGCGGCTCGGCGAAAACGGCGAATCGATGGAATGTTTCTATCCCCGGATTCTGTTTTATTCGGAGAAACGATCCCTGAAGAGGGAGTCTCCCCAAAACGGCCTCCGCCTGGAATTGGTCCTGCCGCCGCCGTTTTCCGCCGGGATTTCCGGACCAATCATCGATCTTTCGGACACCGGGGCGAGCTTCGTCGCCGCGACGGGGGACATCGCCCTGCTTCCGGGCACTCCGGTCGGAGCGATCCGGATTTTCGACGACGGCCGGCTGGTGCGGGAGGAGCGGGGCGAAATCCGCCACGTCGTCCGGGTCGGGGGCAACGGGTCCTCCGGTTTCCGTTACGGACTTCAATTCGGGATCGGCCGCCTGAGCATCGAGACCGTTCATCCTCACCGGCGCAGCACCGATTCGTCCGGCTCGGCCGCGGGGCCGGGCTGCGCCGCCGAACCGAATTTGCCGGCCGCTCTCCTGGAATTGTCCCGTCGCCCCCCCGCGGTCATCCGCCTCGAAAACAGCCGTGGGGAGGAAATCGTCGGGCTCTTGAATTCCTCTTATCCGCTGGACGGAAATCCCGTCCCCGTCGTTCTTGTACCTCCCGCCTTCGGAAAAACGAAGGAAACGCTGTTCAGCCTGGCCCTGACCCTGGTCGAAAATTTCCGCCGGGCCGGCCGACCGATCGCGGTCTTTCGCTACGACGGGATCCGCCGCAAGGGCGAGAGCCACAAGGACCCGGAGGCCTCGGAACCGCCGCTCGAAATGATCAACGCCAGCCTCAGCCAGGGCGCCGAGGACCTTCGGACGGTGCTGGATTGGCTGGAATTGAATCCCACAATCAAGGCCGGTCCGGTCATCCTGGCGACGTTCTCGCTTTCCGCTTTGGAGACCCGGATCGCCCTCCGGGACGAGTCGCTGCGCCGGCGCGTCCATTACTGGATCGCCTGCATGGGGACGCTGGAATTCCGCGACCTGATGAACCGGGTCAACTGCGGGCTGGATTTGCTCGAGCAGCACCAATTGGGCATCGACCTCGGCGTCATCCCGATCCTCGGCAACCTGATCAAGATGAAACATTTCGCCGCCGACGTCGTTTCCTCCGGCGTGGCGACGCTCGACCAGGCCCGGGAGGACATGCGCCACCTCAATCTCCCGATCACCTGGATCTACGGAAAATACGATAATTGGGTCAAGGCCGAGTTCGTCCGGGACGTCATGAGCATCAAGGCCGAAGCCCCGCGCGAAGTCATTTCCGTCTCCCTTGGACACAACGCCCGGACCTCCGAGGAGGCCCTTCGGCTGTTCGGAACGGTCACCTCCCTTGTTCACCGGTTCCTCCACGGAGCGATGATCGATCCGACCCCGCCGGAAAAAAAGAACCTCGAATTTCTGCGCCGGGCGGAAAAAGACCGCCTCCCGGGCCGTTCCCTGAAAAACAAACACGCCTACTGGACGCATTACCTGGTCGGAGAGAAGGGTCTTCTCGGTTTCGACACGATGGCCTTGTCCGACGACTACTGCCGCCTCATGGAGGACCAGCGAAAGGCCCTGGACCTCCAGCCCGGGGACCGCTTCCTCGATCTCGGGGGTGGCACGGGAAATTTCATCGAACACGTCCTGCAAAGCGGCAGCCCCCTTCCGTCCCGGATCGTTCTGGCCGATTTAATCCCGGAGGCGCTGCTTCGGGCGTTTCGCAAGCTCACCGCCCGCGCCCCCTTCTTGAAGGAGCCCGGACGGCTGACCGTCCTCGGCCTCGATATCGAATTGAACCGGTTCATCCCGATCCGGCGGTTTCTCGCGGGTGAAATCGGGAGGTTCGAGGACCTGGCCGAACAGGTCGAAAACCTGCCGCTCCAAGCCGCCCTCCGGATCGACGAATCCTATTCGCCCCGCCTGCACCGGATCCTCCGGGGCGAGGAAATCACCCCGGAAACGGAGCGCTTTCTAAAAGGCGATTTCGAACTGTCCGAATA
>CAYSGA010000346.1:0-2549 GCA_964430165.1 uncultured Eubacteriales bacterium | reverse complement strand
TCCGGGACGGCGACCGGCGCCGCCTCCGATTCTTTTGGACCGGCCAGACGGTGAACCAGCCCTCTTTCGGCGCCGGGCGCGGGATTCCCCCGGAAACAACCGTCCAACGGAAGGAAATACGAAACCTCCTCCAAATCGTCTCCGAATCGCGGCCAGCCGACAGATCTGCGACCCGATACGGGCTGAGTCTCTGCCTGGCGGGATGGAAAGACGAGCTTCAAGCCGGCGCCGGGGGCGTCCAACGTTTGGAGCTGTTCCGCAACATCCCCGCCGGGACGGCGTCGCAGACCGCGGACGAAAACCGCGTCCAGGCGTCCGCGTTTTTCGACGGCCGGTCTTTTTTCCGGAACGTCGTCCAAACGCATCACCTTTTCGAATACGGCGTCCGGCTTCAATATGTTGGGGCTGAGAGCGCGCAGACGGTTCCCGGAAATCTCCGGCTTCACTATGATAACGGCCGGCCCGTCGAAGTCCTCGTCTTCGAATCGCCCTTCGGCTACCGGGAAGAAGCCACCTCCCTCGACGCCTATCTTCAGGACACGATGAACCTGGCCGGCGGCGTCTCGCTTTCCGTCGGGCTTCACGGCGTCGGGAGCTACGGTCGGAGCCGGGCCGGCTCGATCCGGCGCTTCAATCTTTCGCCCCGGTTCGCCCTCCGGATCCCCCTCTCGAAAACGCGGTCGTCGGCGATCCGGGTCACGGCCGCCCGGTATTTCTGGGCTCTTCCCCTGTCCTGGCTGACCTGGGGAAATCCCGGTTCGCCCGGATATCTGGTCTTCGGCTGGAACGACGGCGACGGAGATTCGCGTTGGAGCGAGGATGAACGCGGCGAGCTGCTTCGCCGGGAAGGACCCCGCTACGGCGCGATCGACGAGAATCTCCGCATGCCTTCGACGGATGAACTGACGTTGTCCGTCACGTCCGACCTCGGCCGCGGCTGGATGATGTCCCTGGCCGGCTACTTGCGCGAAACCCGAAACCTCGTTGAAACCGTCAATACCGGCGTCCCCTCGACCGCGTATCTTTCCCAAATCCATTCCGACATCGGCGACGATAGGGTTCCCGGCTCGATCGACGACCTGACGTTTACGGTCTACAACCAGCGGGTCGAAACGTTCGGCCGGGATTTCTATCTTCTGTCGAATCCCGGTCTCGGTTCCCGCAAATCCACCTACGCCGGGCTCGACTTTGTTCTGTTCAAACGCCCGACGGATTCATCGCTCTTTTTCCTGGCGATGACGGCCACCCACGCCGTTCAGACGAACGGGCCGGGAAACACGGCCCGGGAGAATGACGAGGGGGTCGTCGGGTTGCTTTACGACAACCCCAACGCCGGAATCAACGCCGAAGGCCGGCCCCGGTTCGACCGGGCGTACACGATTCGCCTCGGCGCAAGCCACGACCTTCCGTTCAGAACGCGGGCCGGGCTGATCGTCAAATACTACGACGGCCAGCCGTTCACCCGCATGATCGTCGTCGAAGGCCTGAACCAGGGCCCGGTCATGATCCAGGCCCACGCCCGGGGCGTGGCCCGGTACGAATTCAACCTGACCGCCGACCTCCGGCTGGAAAAATATTTTCCCCTGTCCTTCGGGACGGTCCGGCTTCTCTTTGACGTCTTCAATCTGTTCAACATGCACCAGGCCACCGGAGAAAGCGAATGGACCCGGCCCGAGTTTCCCCTGCGATACGCGACCGACATCCAATCCCCGCGGGTCTTCCGGCTGGGCTTCAACTTCGAGTTTTAAGGAGGAAGCAACCGGCCGGGTTCCGGCCGAAGCGACAGGCCCCGCGGTCAACCGACCTATTGGATCACCAGGACGGCGGGGTCGCCTTCCCGGTAGTCGTTGTTCACCGCGACGATATGGTAGGTATAAACCTTGTCCTTGGAAACGCCGCGGTGCCGGTATTCCACGGCTTTTTCGAGGGTGACGACCTCCGTCCGTTCCGCGCCGTCGACCTGGTAAATTTGATGGTATTTGATGTCGGCGTTGTCCGGGTTGGCCTCGAACTTGATGAGGTTGATGTATTCGGCCTGGGAAAAGGAGCGGTTGAGGATCTTCTCTCCGGTCGCGTTCAGCGGGGCGTAGATGTTGCGCTGGAAGTTGGCTGTGACGGATTTTTCCATGTTCACGACGACGTCGACCGGGTTCTGCGTCCCCACGACGTCGCCCGTCCACCCGATGAATGTATTGTGCGTCTCCGGAAAGGCGGTCACCCGGACGACCTGCGTCGTTCCATAGGGATATGGATACGTCCCGGGCGTCGGGGTGGTTGTGCCGCCGGCCGTCGTTCTCAGCGTCAGCTTTATCCGCATCGAGTGGATGCCGATCACGGCGTAATCATCCAGGGCGTCTCCGTATCCGAAGATGTTGTCCACGGAATAATAATTGTCGGCAAAGCCCCCCCAGCCCAAGTTGATGTGGAGCTGGTTGGACGGCGAGGCCCGGTAGCCGTCCGCGACGACGGCATGACCGCCGTCCTCCGAGAAAATAGCCAGGATCGCGGGCTGGTGGACGACCATTTGCTGCCGGATGATTTCGAAATAC
>CAYSGA010000345.1:0-2551 GCA_964430165.1 uncultured Eubacteriales bacterium | reverse complement strand
ATCGTCCGGGAAGGGACGTTGAGCCGATCGATTTTGGCCTGATTGGTATAGGTAACGAACCCTTCCCGGAAATACGCCGAACTTCCGGGAATCCGGGTCAGCCGCTGGCAGACGAGACCCCCGGTGCAGGATTCGGCGACCGCTACCGTTTCCTTCCGTCGGGAGAGAAGCCGGCCGACGACCGTTTCGAGATCAGACCCGTCGTCGGAAAAAACCGCTCCGCCGAGTCGCTTCCGGAGCTCGGAGGCCAGGGAATTCGCCTCCCGGTCGGCTTCCGTAGCGGAGACGCCGGAGAATGCGGATACGTGGAGTTCGATTTGCCCGGGCGAAGCCAGGATCGTCAGCCGACGGCCTGGATCCCGGGGATAAAGCCCTTCGATCAATGTCTCGACTTCGGATTCCGTCAGTCCGGAGGTCTTCAGGACTTTCCGGGCGAGAAACGCCCGGACCCTCCCGAAAAGCCGGGGCCCGACCTGCGTTTCGAAAATCGACTCGAGTTCGGGCGGAGGTCCGGGCAAAAGGACGATGATCTTCCCTTCGTCCTCGATCCACAGGCCGGGCGCCGTGCCGGCGGAGTTGGGCAGGACCTCCGCCCCGCGAATCACCTCGGCCTGCTTCCGGTTGGCCGCGGGCATCGTCTTTCCCCGTCGGAGGAACCGTTCCTCGATCGCCCCAAGGATCTCTTCACGGAATTCCAACGGCCGGTTTAAAACCGAAGATACGGCTTCGCGGGTCCGGTCGTCGTCGGTCGGGCCGAGACCTCCGGTCACGAAGAGCATATCGGCGTTTTCCCTTCCTTTCCGGATCGCCTTCTTCAGATTTTCGAATTCGTCGCCGACGATAATTTTTTCCGAAACGTCGAGACCGAGGTCGTTCAGCCGGCGGGTCAAATAAAGGGAGTCCGTATCCTGATAAAACGGGGTCAACAGCTCCGATCCGACCGCCAGGATAACGACGTTCACAAGGCCCACCGGATTCCCTGAAGAACCAGGGCGCTGAAAACTCCGGCCAGGACATCGTCGGCCATGATTCCCCATCCGCCCGGCAAGCGTTCGAGACGGCAAATCGGCCATGGCTTCAAAACATCGAAGGCTCGGAAGAGAAAAATTCCTCCGGCGATCCACTCCCAGCCTGCGGGACACAAAAAAAGGGCAACACCCTGACCGACGACCTCGTCGATCACGACCGGTCTCGGGTCCTTCCGTTTCATGACGAGGGCGAAGGAATCGGCGGCCGCCGCCCCGACCAAAAAAACAGCCGCGAGAATGAGAAGATAGGGAAGAGGCGCAAGCCGCCGGGCGGCGAACCGATAAATCAGGGCCGCTTCCAGGCTGGCGAAGGTCCCGGGCGCGACCGGAAAGAAACCCGCCCCGAAAAACGTGGAGATCATCCCGGCGAGCGTTTTCATGTTACGAAAATTCCGCGAAGGTCGTACGTCCCAGTCGAAACGATTTTAACACGGCCTATCGGACTTTTCCATGGCGCCGCGCCGGACGCCCGGATGAAAACGACGCCGTCCGCCTCCGGCGCCTGGAACCGGGTGCGCCCGATCCATTCGTCCGGACGGTTCGGCCGTTTTCGTTCGATCAAAACATCGAGTATCCGTCCGCGGAACGTCTTGAGCTTTTCGGCCGAAAGAACGGCCTGCGCTGACATGAGAACGTTCCTCCTCCGCTCCTTCTCGACGTCCGGAACGGGATCTCCTAAATTGTCCGCCGCCGTTCCCTCCTCCCGGCAGTAAACGAACACGCCCAGATGATCGAAACGCGCTCGTTCGACGAATTCCAGAAGCTGCCGGAATTCGGACGGGCCCTCCCCGGGAAATCCGACGATCAATGAGGTCCGGATCGCGGCCCCGGGAAGACGCTTCCGGATCTTCTCCAGGAGACGCAAGGCCTGCGGCCCGGGCATCGCCCTTTTCATTTTACGGAGGACTGAAGGCGCGGCATGCTGGAAGGGAATGTCGAAATAGGGACAGACGCGGGGATCGGCCATCACTTCGAGCAGAGGGTCGGTGATTTCTCCGGGATAACCGTAGAGGAACCGGATCCAGGGAAGCCGGGTCCGTTTCAGAAGTTCTCTCAACAGGCGGGGGAAGCCGTCGGATAAACCGCGATCCCGGCCGTAATACGTCGTGTCCTGGGAAATCAGCACGATTTCCTTGACGCTCCGCTCCTCTAACATTCGCACCTCGGCGACGATTGAGGAGATCGGCCGGGACCGGTACCGTCCTTTGATGGAAGGAATCGCGCAGAACGCGCATTCATGGGAACATCCCTCAGATACCTTGAGGTACGCCCATCCCGGCGGCGTCGACAACGCCCGCGGCGAAAGATGGTCGTAAAGAAACGTCCGGACGCCGGGACGGTACACCCGGTTTTCGACAACCGGGACAATTTGACCGTAATCCTTGACGCCCAACCAGGCGTCGACCCCGGGAAAACGGCGGGAGAGGTCCGTTCTTTTTTTTTCGACGCGGCAACCGGTGACGACGACGCGAACGGACGGACGGCCGGCCTTGGCCGCGATCGCTTTCCGGATCCCCTCGTCG
>CAYSGA010000344.1:0-2559 GCA_964430165.1 uncultured Eubacteriales bacterium | reverse complement strand
AGTTCGAACTCGCGTCCGAGACACTTCGCCACCACCGCCACAGTCCAAAAGAGCGGCCAACGCGTCGAAACTCCCGGCCGGGAGGTCCATCGAGACACGATCCAGAGAATTCCGGCAAGGCTCGCCCCCATGACGATGAACCAGGCGACTTTGGCGGCTTCCCAAGGCAGGGCTGAAAACGGCGCGAAAAACAAAGCGGCGGCCGGCGCGTATTTGAATTGCAGATGCCCATCCGTTTCCCGGTAGAGTGTTTCCGCGGACAGGATGCGTCCGCCGGCCTGATAGCATACGCCGAAATCGGTCATAGCGTGCCGAACACCGAGCACATAGACGGCCGCGGCCGCAGAGATCAAGAGAAGGACGGCAAGGATGCGCCGGTTTCGGGGGACCTTCCACCAAAATCGCCGGGTTCCGCTCATGCTCCGGAAACTATATCTAAAACCGCGGAAGGAAGCAAAGAGGGAGAGTCGCTCATCTCCCCTCCTTGGGGCTTCATATTCAATCATTTGACAGGGCCGGCCCGTTCTGGTAAAAATGGAAAATGGTCAAGTGGATTTCGGAAAAACTCTTCGGAACGAAGAGCGAACGGGACCTTAAGAAACTCACCCCGTTCGTCGGCCTTATCAACGTCTTCGAACCCCGGATCGAGAAACTTTCCAACGACGCTCTCCGAGGCAAAACCGCGGAATTCAAGGAAAAACTCGATCAAGGCGCGTCCTTGGACGACGTTTTGCCCGAAGCTTTCGCCGTGGTCCGGGAGGCCTCCCGCCGGACGACCGGCATGCGTCCTTTCGACGTCCAGTTGATCGGCGGGGTCGTCCTGCATCAGGGAAAAATCGCCGAAATGAAGACAGGCGAGGGGAAAACCCTGGTCGCCACTCTTCCGACGTATCTCAACGCCCTGACCGGCCGGGGCGTGCACATCATCACCGTCAACGATTACCTGGCCAAACGGGACACGGAATGGATGGGACCCGTCCACCGCTTCCTGGGGCTCACGGTCGGGACGATTCAGCATGACCTGCCCGATTCCGAACGCCAGGCCGCCTACCGGGCCGACGTCACCTACGGCACCAACAACGAGTTCGGCTTCGACTACCTGCGGGACAACATGAAATTCCGGCTGGCCGACCTGGTCCAGCGGCCGTTCCATTATGCCATCGTCGACGAGGTCGATTCGATTCTGATCGACGAGGCCCGGACTCCCCTCATCATCTCCGGCCCGAGCGAAGGATCGACCGACCTCTACCAGAAGGCGGACACGGTCGTCCGCCGTTTTGAACCGGAGAAGCATTTTAAAATTGACGAAAAGTCCCGGGCCGTCTCGATTCTCGAGGAGGGCGTGGCCGCGGCCGAGAAAGCCCTCCACATCTCCAACCTGTACGACCTCTCCCAGATGGACCTGGTCCACGGCCTGAACCAGGCCTTGAAAGCGCATTTCATCTTCAAGCGCGACGTCGATTACATGGTCAAGGAAGGCCAGGTCATCATCGTCGACGAATTCACCGGCCGCCTCATGCCCGGCCGCCGCTACAGCGACGGCCTGCACCAGGCCCTGGAGGCCAAGGAACGGGTCAAGATCGAACAGGAAAACCAGACTCTGGCCTCGATCACCTTCCAGAATTATTTCCGGATGTACAAAAAGCTCTCCGGGATGACCGGCACAGCCGCGACCGAGGCCGAGGAATTCGGCCATATCTACGGCCTGGACGTGGTCGAAATCCCGACGAACAAACCTCTCATCCGGGTCGAAAATCCCGACGTCATTTTCCGCACGGCCGAGGAAAAATGGGACGCGGTCCAGAACGAAATCGTCGACTTGAACTCGATCGGCCGCCCGGTTCTGGTCGGAACGACGTCGATCGAAAAATCCGAGCTGCTGAGCGGCAAACTCCGGCGCAAGGGCATCAAGCACGTCGTTCTCAACGCCAAATACCACGAACAAGAGGCGGGCATCATCGCTCAGGCGGGCCGGGAACGATCCGTCACGATCGCCACCAATATGGCCGGCCGGGGCGTGGATATCCTCTTGGGCGGAAATCCCGAAGTCATCGCCAAAGAAACGCTCCGCCGCTCGGGCATCGACCCGGTCAAGATCACCCCCGAAATGGTGGAAAAGGGCCAGCCCGAAGCGAAAAAGACGATCGGCGAGGAACACGACCGCATCGTCGGATGGGGCGGCCTTCACATCCTCGGCACGGAACGCCACGAAGCCCGCCGCATCGACAACCAGCTTCGCGGCCGGGCCGGCCGCCAGGGCGATCCCGGATCGTCCCGGTTTTACTTGAGCCTCGAGGACGACTTAATGCGGATTTTCGGCAGCGACCGGATCAAAGGCTTGATGGCCCGCATCGGGATGGGTGAAGGCGTGCCGATCGAGCACACGATGGTGTCCAAGGCCATCCAGCGGGCCCAGAAACAGGTCGAAGGCCATAACTTCATGATTCGCAAACACCTCCTCGAATACGACGACGTCATGAACAAGCAGCGGACGACCGTCTACGCCCAACGCCGGGAGATCCTCGAGGGCAAGGACATGAAGTCGTATATCGAGGACCG
>CAYSGA010000343.1:0-2563 GCA_964430165.1 uncultured Eubacteriales bacterium | reverse complement strand
CCGCGCCGGCCAAAACGGAACGCCGGGAGCCGCCGCCTCCTTCGCGGCGCGAACTGCGCAGGGCCGCGGCCAAACCGCCGCTCCCCCCAGCGGCCAAGCCCGAACAATTCGTCTTCCCCCAGTTCGACGACCGGCCGGCCTATACCCTGCCGCCCTTGACGCTTTTAGACCCCGGCGCTCCGACCGAGCAAATCGACAAGGCCGAACTCCAGGAAAAACGCCGCCTGATCGAGGAAAAGCTGGCCGAATTCAAGGTCGAAGGCGAAGTCCGGGAGTACCATCCCGGCCCGGTCATCACCACGTACGAATACTGCCCGAAACCCGGGATCAAGATCAACCAAGTCACGAATCTTTCCGACGACCTGGCCCTGGCCCTCGGCGCCGAATCCGTCCGGATCCAGCGGATTCCGGGCAAATCCTCCCTGGGCGTGGAAATCCCCAACAACAAGCGCGAAGTCATTAAGCTCCGCGACATTCTCGAGTCCGATTCCTTCGTCAAATCGCCGTCCAAGCTCACCCTCGCCCTGGGCAAGACCGTTCACGACGAAGTCTACGTGACCGACCTCGGCGTGATGCCGCATCTGCTCGTCGCCGGGGCGACCGGCACGGGAAAAAGCGTCTGTCTCAACGCCCTGATCGCCAGCATTCTCTACAAAGCCTCGCCCTCCGAGGTTAAACTCCTCCTCATCGACCCCAAGCGGCTGGAATTTTCGCTGTACGACGGGATTCCCCATCTTCTCAGCCCGGTCATCAACGACGCCAAGAAGGCGGCGGCCATCCTGATGGACACGATCAAAAAGATGGAGGAGCGCTATTACCTGATGCAGCAGGCGAAGGTCCGCAACATCGATCAGTACAACCATCACATCGCCGAGCTGATCCAGGAAAAAAAGGGCAAGCTGACCGTGGAGGAAAAGGAAAAGCTGAAGCCCATGCCCTACATCGTCATCATCATCGACGAGCTGGCCGACCTCATCATGGTCAGCGGGCAGGACGTCGACTTCGCCATCGGCCGGCTGGCTCAGCTTGCCCGGGCGGTCGGCATTCATCTGGTTCTGGCCACCCAGCGCCCCTCGACCGACATTATCACCGGCACCATCAAAAACAACTTCCCCAGCCGGATCGCCTTCCGCGTCCCCAGCAAGATCGACTCCCGCGTCATCCTGGACGAAAACGGGGCGGAGAAACTCCTGGGGATGGGCGATATGTTGTTCATCCCCCCGAATTACCCGCGGCTGATCCGTCTCCATTGCTCTTATGTCTCGATTCCGGAAGTCCGCCGGCTGGTCAACTTCGTAAAAAAACAGGGCGTGCCTGAATACGACGAAAGCATCGTCGACGTCCTCCAGCACACCGGGGAACAACCCTGGGGCGAGTCGGGCGAAAAGGACGAGATGTTCGAAGAGGCCGTCAAATTGATTCTCCATACCGGCCAGGCCTCGGCCTCCTACCTCCAGCGGCGTCTCAGGCTCGGCTACGCGCGGGCTTCCCGTCTGATCGACCAGATGGAGCAGGAGGGCATCCTCGGACCGTCGGACGGCAGCAAGCCCCGGGAGATCCTGGTCGACGTGAAGAGCTACATGCTGAAATCGACCAAAAGAGCCCCGTCCGGCGATTAAGACGTCCCCGATGTCTCCGTCCCGACCCGAAATCGACCTGGAGGCGGTTGTCGCCCATTACCGGCCGGTCGTCGGCTTCAAGATCCGCCGGGCCCTTGGATGGCACAGTCCGGATTGGGAGGATCTGACCAACGAAGTTCTCGCCCAGACGATCGCCAAGGTCAAGGCCGGCGAGTTCCGCGGGGACTCCAAGATAGGCACGTTCATTTACACCATCACTTGCCGGAGGATCGTCGATCACATCCGGGAAAAATCGAAAATCGCCCGCCGTTTTCCGGCGGAAAACGACCCTCCCACCGCCCAGGACCGGCTCGAAGAGGAGGAACGCCTCAGGGACCTGGCCGCGGCCGTCGCGGTCCTGCCTCCGAAATATCGCGAGGTTTTGGACCTTTTTTACTACCGGGAAATGACCCGGGAGGAAACCGCCCTCCGACTCGGAATCACGCCGGCCCAGGTCAGCGAGCGCGTTCACTACGCCCGCAAACTTCTTCAAAAAAGCATGCGGCGGGCGGCAATGTCATTTTTCCCCCCGTCCCCCGACTAAAGAAAAGAAAGGACAAGGATTCGACCCGATGCACCGTCCCGAACATCCCGAGTTTGAAAGCCAAATCGACTCCTATCTGCTTGGCCGGTTGAACGTGGAGGAAACCGAGCGGTTCGAGAAACATTATTTCGATTGCCCGGCCTGTTTCCGCCTGACGGCCGAGAGGGCCGCCCTTCTCGACGCCGTCCGGGCGGCCGGGCCCGCCCCGGCCGCGGCGGCCGTTCGGACATCCGATCGGACGGGATATCGCCGATTTCCTCTCGGCTGGGCCGCGGCGGGAGCCGCCGCCCTCCTGGCCGTCGCGGTTTTTCTCCTGATTCCGCGCGCGCCCGGACAGCCGGATTTTCCGGACAGCGGGGATCGGACCGTTCGCGGAGCGTCGATGATCCTCATCGCCCCG
>CAYSGA010000342.1:0-2565 GCA_964430165.1 uncultured Eubacteriales bacterium | reverse complement strand
GAGACCCTGATGTCCTTCGAGAAAATCGCCGAACGCCTCGACCTTTACCGGGGCGAGATGGTCGACCTTCAAATCAAGCTCGCCTCCATCCCGGCCGTAGCCCCGTCCTCCGGCGGCGAAGGCGAAGCCCGGAAGGCGGATTTTCTCGTCGAATACCTGAAGTCCTCCGGGATCACGGATATCGAAGTCATCAAGACGCCGGACCTCGAGGCTCCCGCCGGTTACCGCCCCAACATTCTGGCCCGTTACCGCGGCCGGAGTTCGGCCCGGACGATCTGGATCATGACCCACATGGACGTCGTCCCGCCCGGCGAGTTGTCCCTCTGGCAGGGCGATCCGTACAAGCCCTGGGTCGAATCGGGGAAAATCTACGGCCGCGGCGTCGAGGACAACCAACAGGACCTGGTCGCGTCCGTTTTCGCCGTCAAGGCCTTCCAGGCGCTCGGCCTCAAGCCCGCCTTCGACGTCGGCCTGGCCATCGTCGCCGACGAGGAAACGGGAAGCGCCAGGGGTATCCCCCATGTCCTGAAAAACACCACCGCCTTCCGCAAAGGCGACCTGATCATCGTCCCCGACGCGGGGAACGCCGACGGAACGGAAATCGAAGTCGCCGAAAAAAGCATCCTCTGGCTGAAATTGAAAATCCTGGGCAAGCAGACCCACGGGTCGACGCCCGAGCGCGGAATCAACGCCTTCAAAGCCGCCTCGTATCTCGCCGTTAAGCTCGACAAGCTCTACAGCGCCTTCCCCGAGAAAAATCCTCTCTTCGAACCGCCGATTTCCACGTTCGAGCCGACGAAGAAGGAACCCAACGTCCCGAACATCAACACGATCCCGGGCGAGGATGTGTACTACATGGATTGCCGGATCCTCCCCCAATACCGGCTCGAGGACGTCGAGGCCAAAATCCGGGCTGCGATGAGATCCGTCGAAAAAAAATTCGGCGTGACCGTCACGACCGAACCCATACAAAGGGCCAAGGCCGCCCCGCCCACCCCGCCCGAAGCGGACGTCGTCGGCGCGCTGAAACGCGCGATCCGGGATGTTTATCACAAGGAAAGCCGGCCGGTCGGGATCGGCGGCGGGACCGTGGCCGCCATCTTCCGCCGGGAAGGCTACGAAGCGGCCTGCTGGTCAAAGATCGACGATACCGCCCACCAACCCAACGAATACTGCGTCATCGACAACATGGTCGGCGACGCCAAAGTCTTCGCCCACATCATGACGCAGGAGTGACTCGGGCTTTATCCTTGTCCATCCCGGCCCGCGGGATCAGCCTCTCCCCATTTTCTCCCGCCCATGATTCCGAGCGGAATCAGGATAGGGATGAACAAGAACAGGTTCCACCAGGTCAACCAGCTCCGGGGCCGCGGCCTGAATTGACAGGCCGTCGGGAAATAAATTCTAATACGCCCATGAAAACGAATGATCTGAAATCCCAGGCTTCCGCGACGTCCACTCCTGAACTTCCCCGGGTGCTGGGCATTTTCAGCATCGTCGGGATCGTCGTCGGGACCATGATCGGATCGGGCATTTTCATCAACCCGCCCAATGTCGCCAGAGTGGTGGGCACGCCGGAGCTCATCATGGCCGTCTGGATTGTCGGCGGCATCCTGAGCCTGTTTGGGGCGTTGTCCCTGGCCGAGCTCGGCGCCGCTTATTCCCAGGCCGGGGGGATCTACGTCTATCTCCGGGAAGCCTACGGAACGATGATCGCCTTCCTGTTCGGCTGGTCGCTCTTTCTCGTCATCGAGGCGGGGACGCTAGCCACCCTGGCCGTGGGATTTTCGACAAAATACCTTCCCTACTTCGTCAAAGTGACCCCCCTGCAGGCGAAGGTCGTTTCCATCGCCCTGATCCTGATCCTGGCCATGGTGAATTACATGGGGGTGAAGAAGGGCGCGTTTTTAATGAACGTGTTTACCAGCATCAAATTCGTCGCCCTGATCGGCATCTGCGTCGTTGTCTTCATTTTCGCCAAGGGGAGCACGGGAAATTTCCTATCGGCGACTTCGGGAGCCAAGCCGGTTGGAAACGCGCTCGGAAGCTTCGGAGTGGCCATGGTCGCCGCCCTATGGGCATATAAAGGATGGGAAACCAGTACTTACAGCGCCGGAGAAATCAAAAATCCTCAAAAGAAGCTTCCCCTGGGCCTATTCATCGGCAGCGCCGCCGTCATCTTCCTCTATATTTTGGCCAACCTCGCCTACCTCTATGTCTTCCCCGCCTCCGAAATGGCCAAATCCGACCGCATCGCCGCCGACGTCATGCAGGCCGCGGTCGGGCCGGTAGGGGCCTCGATCATCGCCCTGATCATTCTGATGTCCATCACCGGGACATGCAACGGTCACCTTCTGACGTCGTCCCGGGCGTTCTACGCCATGGCCAAGGACGGCTACTTTTTCAAGTCGATGGCCAGGATTCACCCCAGGTACCTCACCCCCCATGTGGCCATCATCGTCATGGCCGTTTGGGGCTGCGTTCTCAGCACCAGCGGCACGTTCGAACAGCTCTTCACGTACGTCATCTTCGGCTATTGGATTTTCATGGGCCTCACGGTCGCCG
>CAYSGA010000341.1:0-2597 GCA_964430165.1 uncultured Eubacteriales bacterium | reverse complement strand
GAGGCGCATGAAGGCCCCCCCCCCGTTGCCCCCCCCGAGCGCCTGGACGATCGGCATCAGTTCGGATTGAAGCTTCAGGAAAAGGCGCTGGGAGAGTTCCTGCATGCCGGCCACCGCGTCTTCGTCCACCCGCTTGCGCTCGGTGGTCTTGCGTTCGAGGTCGGCCTGAAGCTGGATGGCCGCTTCATCGGTCATCGTCAGGCGTCCGGTGTTGAGCTTGGTCTGGAGCTGACGGATCTGGTCATCAAGGCCGGCGACCGCCGTCGAATTCTTTTTTTCGGATTCCTGAAGCCGGGCGATGACTTTCTTGCCTTCGGTCGATCTCTCCAGGACCAGCTGGGAGTCGAGGATTCCGATCTTCCCCTGAGCGAACGACGAGTTGGCGACGGCGCCGAGGCAAAGCACGGCCAGGGCGGCGACAATCAAGGTTTTCCGCATGACATTCCTCCTTCAAATAAAAAGACACGACGGTCCATCAAAACGTGGTTCCAACCGCGAAACGAAAGGCGAATTTGGAATCCGAATCGTAGATCCGGCGGTTATTATACGAAAAAATCAAGCGAAAAGGAACGCGGAGGGCCGGGACGAAAACCCGGGCTTCGATCCCGGTGGACGTGTAGACGTCGGTGAAGCTGAATTTTTGATCGCCGCCCCAGGCATTCCCCCGGTCATGGAAGAGGATCAGGGACAAAGGCCCGCCGATCGCCCAGATATATTCGGCGTTGATGACCAGCATTTTTTCGCCCCCGACGAGCGTTCCCGACGCGGACCGGGGTCCAATCGTGTAGACCTCGTAGCCCCGGATGCTCCGTTCGCCGCCGAGGAAAAACCGCTCCCAAAAAGGCGAAATCGTATTGCGCAGCGCCTTGATGTAGGAACCCTCGACATGGATTCCGATCGAGTGCCAGGAGGGTCCCTTGATGATCGGCTGGTAATGGGTAAATTCCACACGGGGCTTGTAAAGGTGGATTTCTCCCCCCAGGAAGGTCCCGGCATATTTCACGGAAAGCGAGTAAAGGCTTCCGGAACTCGGCGTCAGGGGGCTATCGATGGTCGAACGGTAGATCGAGGGATAAATCGAGCTCATGTAGTAGTGGCCCATGCCGTACATTTCGAGGTATTCCTTGTAGGAAGCGTAACTCTCGGAGACGGTGATGTCGACGTATTCGAAACCGTACGTGATGCTGCCGCGGAGGTATCCGCGCAACCGGGCGTTCGCGGTCAGGTCGATGCCCCGGCCTTTCCGGTTGTAGAGCTCATAATAGTTCAAGTACCGGTCGTAGATGTTGAAACCGGCACTGATGGGATAGTCGAAAAGGTAGGGTTCGGTGAACCCGAAGCTGTAGTTTTTGATCCGCCGGCCGTACTGAGCCGTGAGACTCAGCGTTTCGCCGGCTCCGAGAAAGTTGACCGTTTCGTAGCTGGCGGCGATGAACGTCCCGTCGTAGCCGCTGTAACCGGCGCTGAGCTGGATGTTGTTCCGTTGAAGTTCCTTGACCAGCATCGTGACGTCGAATTGGGCCGGGTCGTCGGCCGACGGCCGGATTTCGGGGTCTTTTTCCAGGTCGACCAGGCCGAGTTGTTTGACCCGCAGAACGCTGTCCTTGAACAAGCTGAACCTGAAAACATCGCCTTCCCGGATCATGATCTCCCGCCGGATGACCTTGTCTTTCGTGAAAACATTGCCTTTGAAATCGAGCCGCCGGAGGAAACAGATCTCCCCTTCGAGAATTTGATAGGTCACATTCACGACCTTGGCCTTGGGGTCCAGAGTCTCGACGGGAATGGCCTGGGCGTAGAGATACCCGTAGTCGCGGAAGAGATCGCTGAGATCCTCCAGGCTTTTTTCCCGGACGGTCGCCCGGTAGATTTCGCCTTTTTTAAAATTGATCCGGGAGAGAATCCCTTCCGTCCGGAAGGCCTTGTTCCCCTCGACCCTGACGTCCCCCACCGTGTATCGGAATCCGGCCTCGACCGGAATGCTCAGCCGGACCATCGTCCGCTTCTTGGAGAACGGCCAGAATGTCCGCCGGGTCACTTCCTCCAATTTCGGCTCGCCGACCACGGCTTCCATGTACCCGTTCTCTTGGAGCGTTTTCTTGATCTCGGCCAGGTCGTCGGCGACCTTGGCCTGCTTATAAGCATCCTTGCCCCCGATCCAGGACATGAGGGAATGCGGCTTGTTCTCCTTCAAGGCTTCCCGGAGAGTGCTTTGGGGCAATTTCGGGCTGCCGACGAACACGACCTCGGCCACGCGGATTTTCGGTCCCTCGTCGATTTTGAAAACGACCTCGATTTCGCTGCTGCTTTTTTTCTCAATTTCGTATTCGACCTTGGCCGAGCCCAGGCCCTTTTCGGTCAGCAGGTCCTCGATCGTTTTTTTCACCCGCTGGAGTTTGGCCGGGCTGTAGTAGGAATACGGAAGCAGGACTTCGTCCTTTTCCTTGAGTTTGGTCGTGATATCGTCTTCTTTGACCTTTTTCCCTGTTTTATAGGTGATCATCCGGATGGACGGATTTTCCTCGACAGTGAGCTTTACAATTTTTCCCCGGGCTCCCGATTCCTCGCCGATTTGGATGTTCGAAAAGAAGCCGGTC
>CAYSGA010000340.1:0-2614 GCA_964430165.1 uncultured Eubacteriales bacterium | reverse complement strand
ATCTTGGTGTTATGGGCCAGGGCCTTTTCGACGGTCTCGAGCCGCCGCAGGATTTGAGCGTTCCCGACAAAGTACATCTGGGCCGCCTCGTTGACGAGCTTGATGGCCTGGGCTTCGCCGTCGGCTTCGAGCACCTTGGCCTGTTTGACGCCGTCGGCCTTCTTGATTTCGGCCCGGCGGGCGCCGTCGGCCATGGTTTCGGTCGCGGTGGCGAAGTCGACAGCCGCGATCTTTTCGTTTTCGGCCTTGACGACCTTGTTCATCGTCTCTTGGACGTCCTTGGGCGGGTCGATTTCCTTGAGCTCGGTCCGGACGATTTCGATTCCCCAACTTCCGGTTTCCTCGCGCAAGGTCTTCTGGAGTTCGGAGTTGATTTTGCCCCGCTCGCTGTTGGCCGACTTCAGAGTTAGGGTGCCGATGATGTTGCGGAGAGTGGTCCGGGCCAGGTTGACGATCTGCCACTGGTAGTTGTTGACGTTGTACTGGCTGTTTTTGACGCTGATTTCGTCGTTTTTCACCTTGAAATAAACCTGGGCGTCGACCCGGGCGTTGAGGTTGTCGTTGGTGATGATTTCCTGGGGCTGGGCGTCGACCATGACCTCGGTCACGTTGATCTGGAAGAGCCGGTCGATGACCGGAATGATCCAATTGAAGCCCGACTTGGCGAAACGCTTGTACTTACCCAGGCGTTCGATCAGGCCCCGGTGGGTCGGCCGAACGATGCGGATGCCGCAGAGGAAAATGAAGATCACGACGGCGGCGACGAGGATGATGATTTCCGTCTGTTTCATGGGTCCCTCCTTCCCGAGAGAACGGATCGTCTCCTATTATAGCCCCGCATTTCCGCGGACACAAGAAGCGGAGCGGCGTTTTCCGACGACATCCGGCCCGAAAAAGAATAAAATAATCTTCCGCCGGTCAAGGAGGAATCCCGATGAGAAACGTGGAAATCAAAGCCCGTGTCCGCGACTTCGAGGATTTCGGTGCCCGGCTAAAAGCCTTGAAGCCGAAGAAACCGCGCGTCCTCGTTCAGGAGGACGTCTTTTTCTTTGTCCCCCGGGGCCGGCTCAAGCTCCGGATCCTCGGCCCGAAGTCGGGGGAATTGATTTTTTACGACCGTCCGGATCGTCCCGGTCCGAAAGCGTCGGAATACGAAATCGTCCACGCCCCGGAACCCGGAAAGCTCCGCGACGTTCTGACCGCCGCGCTCGGCGTCCGGGGGATCGTCAGGAAGGTCCGGATGATTTCACTGATCGGTCAAACCCGCGTGCATCTGGACGACGTCGGCGGCCTGGGATTGTACGCGGAGCTCGAAGTCGTGCTCTGGCCGGATCAGACGCCCTCCAACGGCGCCTCCGTCGCCCGCGGGTTGATGAAAAAACTGGGGATCAAATCCTCCGACCTCGTCTCCGGCGCTTACCTGGACCTCCTGGAAAAATCGTCCCGGACGGTCCGTCCGGCGAAAAGGATTCCCTTCCCGACGTCCGGCCGTTAATCTTTCTGCCAAGCCGGTTTGTGATCGTAGACCCAGCGGTAATAGTCCGCCCGCCGAAGGTCGGCTGCCGCTTCTTCGTCGATGATCACGATTGTGCGGGGGTGCATCTGGAGAATCGAGGCCGGGACCATGGCCGAGACCGGGCCTTCCACGGCCTGGGCGATCGCGGCCGCTTTTTTCCGGCCGAAGGCGAGGAGGAGACAGGCCCGGGCGTCCATGATCGTGCCCAGGCCCATCGTGATGACGTGGCGGGGGACGTTCTCCTCGCCGCCGAACGAAGCGGCGTTGTCCCTGCGGGTCCGGTCCGTCAGGGTTTTGATCCGCGTCCGGGAGGACAACGACGAGGACGGTTCATTGAATCCGAGGTGGCCGTCGGAGCCGATTCCGAGAAGTTGGAGGTCGACGCCGCCGGCCGCCCGGATACGGTCCTCGTAGTCCCGGCAGGTCCGCGGGATGTCCTCGGCCAGGCCGTCGGGGAGGTGGACGCGGCCCGGGTCGACGTTGATTTTGGAAAACAGGTTCGCCTGCATGTAGGCGTGATACGCGGCCGGGTGGCCGGGGTCCACGCCGACGTATTCGTCGAGGTTGAATGTCGTCACCCGGCTGAAGTCGAGGCCCTCCGTCCGGTGGATTTCGGCGAGCCGGTCGTAGGTTTCGAGCGGCGTCCGGCCGGTCGCCAGCCCGAGGACGGCCTCCGGTTTTTCCCGGACCAGGGCGGCGATTTTCCGGGCGGCCAACCGGGCGGCGGCGTGGGTGTCGGGTTTGATGATGATTTCCATGGTCGCCCCACATTATAAGCGTTTTTGGCGGGGAAACGAAGAAGAATGATGAAGTCCCGCGCGACTTTTGGGCGCTAGAACAGGGAAGCCCCCAGGGACAGAAAATTTCAGGCCTGGATTTCGGCAATAAGGTTTCGGGCGGCGCCGCCAAGGAGCAGAGTGTCTGTAGAGACGCAGAGCAGGGAAAACCCTTCAACGGCTGCATTCCGGGCTGTCAGGGCGTCGCGGCTGAAAATCCCGGACGGGATTCCCCGGGAGGCGCAGGCCTCCCCGATCCGGCCGATTGCCTCCCGGACGCGGGGGTCGCCGGTTTGGCCCGGAATGCCCAGGCTGGCCGAAA
>CAYSGA010000339.1:0-2653 GCA_964430165.1 uncultured Eubacteriales bacterium | reverse complement strand
CGCCCTCATGGGCTCCAACATGCAGCGGCAGGCCGTTCCGCTCCTCCGTCCGATCGCCCCCCTGGTGGGCACGGGCGTCGAGCACCTGGTGGCCAAGGGCTCGGGCGACGTCATCGTCTGCAAGCGGTCCGGAAGCGTCGCTTTCGTCGATGCCGAGCGGATCCTTGTCCAGGTCGACGAGGCGAACAAGACCAAGGATTACGAGGTCGCGACCGACCTCTATGTCCTGACGAAGTTCCTCCGGACCAACCAGAACACCTGTTTCACCCAGCGGCCCATCATCCGCAAGGGCGACGCGGTCGTCAAGGGCCAGGTTCTGGCCGACAGTTCCTGCACCGACATGGGCGAACTGGCCCTGGGCCGCAACATCGTCGGGGCCTTCATGCCCTGGCGGGGATACAATTTCGAGGACGCGATTGTCGTCTCCGAGAAGCTGATCAAGGATGACGTTTTCACCTCGCTTCACATCGTCGAGGAAACTATCGAGGCCCGGGACACCAAGCTCGGCCCCGAGGATATCACCAGGGACATCCCCAACGTCCCAGAGAACGTGCTCCGCAACCTGGATGAAAACGGTATCGTCCGGATCGGCGCCAGCGTCAAGGCCGGCGACGTCCTGGTCGGCAAGGTCGCCCCGAAAGGCGAAACCCAGCTTTCGCCCGAAGAGAAGCTCCTGAAGGCCATCTTCGGCGAAAAAGCCCTGGACGTCAAAGATGCCTCGCTGTATTGCGCGCCCGGGGTCGAGGGCACGATCATCGACGTCCGGATCTTCAGCCGCCGGGGCGCGGAAAAAGGCGTCCGGGCCAAGCAGATCGAAAAGGACGAAATCGCCCGGATGAAACGCAACCTGGACGACGAGTCCTCGATCCTCGAAAGCGAGAGAGAGCGCAAAGTCAAGGCCCTCCTCAAGGGCGTCGTCGTCGAGAAGGAGCAGAAACTCGGCTCCCTGACAATCGCCAAGGGGCAGAAATTGACCGAGAGGATCCTGGACGGAATCGACCTCTCCGACATCGGCAAGCTCAAGCTCGAGGCCGACGAGAAGCGCGATGAACAGATCAAGGACATCGAGCGCAAAGTCCGCCGCCAGATCGAAGCGCTGAAATCCATCTTCAAGGAAAAAGTCGATGCGCTGAAGAAGGGCGACGAGTTGGCCCCCGGCGTCATCCAGGCCATCAAGGTCTACATCGCCATGAAGCGCAAGCTGTCGGTCGGCGACAAGGTTTCCGGCCGGCACGGAAACAAAGGCATCATCGCCCGGATCGTGGCCGAGGAGGATATGCCCCGCCTGCCCGACGGCACTCCGGTTGACGTCGTTCTCAATCCCCTCGGCGTTCCCTCCCGCATGAACGTCGGTCAGATCCTGGAAATCCACGCCGGCTGGGCGTCTCAAAAACTCGGGATCTGGATCGATACCCCCGTCTTCGACGGGGCGAACGAACAGGAAATCAAAGCGCTGCTCAAGAAGGCCGGGCTTCCGGAATCGGGCAAGTCGATTCTCTACGATGGTCTGACCGGCGAGCCGTTCGACCAGGAAATCACCGTCGGCAACATGTACATGATGAAGCTGTTCCACCTGGTCGACGACAAGATCCACGCCCGGTCCACCGGACCGTATTCCCTCATCACCCAGCAGCCGCTGGGCGGAAAAGCCCAGTTCGGCGGCCAGAGGTTCGGAGAAATGGAAGTCTGGGCGCTGGAGGCCTACGGCGCGGCCTACACCCTCCAGGAAATCCTCACCGTCAAGTCCGACGACGTCGAAGGCCGGGCCAAGATCTACGAGGCGATCGTCAAGGGGGACCTGGAATTCACCCCGGGGCTTCCGGAATCGGTCAACGTCCTGATTCGAGAGTTGCAGAGCCTCTGCCTGAACGTCGAGCTTGGGAAAGACGACAAACAGGAGATCGTCCAGGTTCTGGGACTGGACGCGACGGGTATCCTCAAAGGAGAGCGCTGATGGACATCAAACAGCCGTTGGGCGGTAGGCCCCGGATGGATTTCGACTGGGTCCGCATCTCGATCGCCTCTCCGGAAAAGATCAAAAGCTGGTCTTGGGGCGAGGTGACGAAGCCCGAAACCATCAACTACCGGACCTTCAAACCGGAAAAGGACGGCCTGTTCTGCGCCAAGATTTTCGGCCCGATCAACGATTACGAATGCCTCTGCGGTAAATACAAACGGATGAAATACCGCGGCATCATCTGCGAGCGCTGCGGCGTCGAAGTCACCAAGAGCAAGGTCCGTCGGGAGCGGATGGGCCACATCCAGTTGGCCTCGCCGGTGGCCCACATTTGGTTTTTCAAATCCCCTCCGAGCCGGATCGGCCTGGTCGTGGACCTTTCGATCAAGGACCTCGAAAAGGTCCTTTATTTCGAGTCGTACATCGTCCTCAATTCCGGCGACACCCCGCTCAAGGAAAAACAGCTCCTGAACGAGGAGGAATACAAAGAGGCCCGGGAAAAATACGGCGACAAGTTCGAGGCGTCCATCGGGGCGGAGGCCATCAAGGTCCTGCTCGAAAAGATCGACACCAAAAAGGAAGCTGAACGGCTGCGCAAGCTGATGAAGAAGGAGACATCGCAACAGCGCCGCCTCCGCTATTCCAAGCGCCTCCGGGTCTTCAAGGCCCTGAAGAAATCCGGCAACCGGCCCGAAT
>CAYSGA010000338.1:0-2655 GCA_964430165.1 uncultured Eubacteriales bacterium | reverse complement strand
AGAAATAAATCCTTCGGATTTCCCCGATCGGGAATTTTTGCCCGTTATCGAATTCAAACCAGCGCCGGGCGGAGCTGAAGTCGACGATCCGGCCGGAAGAAACGGCGCCATTTTTCATGAAGACATAATGGTCGTTTGTTGTGATCTGTTGCCGTTCCCCGGGAAAATTCCACTTGTCGTCGACGAAATTGATCATCCAGATATTTTGAAGAGGGATGTTGCCGTTGTTGGCGGTTTCGAGAACGTGCCGGGTGATCGAAATGTCGTTGATCCGGTCGACGGTGAGGAATCCGCCGATCTTGTAGATGGCCGCCTCGCCGGCGTGAAGGGCCTGCGAGGCCGAAGCGCCGATCGCGCACAGCAGAAGGACCGCGGAAAGAAGGACAAACCGTTTTGTGTTCATAAGGGCCTCCCTATCGATAAATCTGAGGTTATTATACCAGAATCCGCCCGGCAAGTCCCCTGGTGTCCCGTCTCATAGTTCCTGGTCATTGTCTTCAGGAGAGCCGGGACACTAGAATTGAAAGTAGAGGAATTCGTTGCTCGTGTCGGCGGCCAGGATGATGATGAGGCAGAGAAACAGGGCGTAGGCCACGGCTTGGAGCGGTGCCGGGACCCTTCGTTCTCCCCACAGGGCTTTCCGGTTCTTGATCAGTCCTTCGCCGAGGACGAAGACGGCCAGAAGAGAGGCCAGGAAGATGATGACCCCGACGCCTCTCTGGGGAAGAGCCAGGGAGATATACGACAGGTAGTTCCAGGCCGCGGCCAGGGTGGGCGAGCGGAAAAAGACCCAGGCCAGGCTGACCAGGCCGAAGACGAAGACCGTCCGGACGAAACCCCATGGCCTTCCGTTCCGGCGAAGATGGAGCTGCCGGGCGAACTTCTTTCGGAGTCCGTGCGTCGCCCTTGCTGAAATCAGATACAGGCCGTGGACAGCCCCCCAGGCGACGAACGTCCAATTCGCCCCGTGCCACAACCCGCACAGCAGCATGGTGACTGACATTCCCGCGAGGTAGAGGAAAAACTCGGTCTTCATGAGGAGAAACCGTTCACCCTTGATTCCCCGGGAGAGTGCGAAAGAGATCGGCAGGAAGAGATAATCCCTGAGCCAGGTGGATAGGGAGATGTGCCACCGGCTCCAGAACTCGGCGACGCTCCGGCTGAAATAGGGGAAATTGAAATTGTCCATGGTCGCGAAGCCCAGCATTCGGGCCAGTCCGACGGCCATGTCCGAATATCCCGAGAAATCGCAATAGATCTGGAAGGAATAGAAGACCAGGCCGATGACCAGGCTCAACCCGGCGTAATCCTGGGGCGCGTCAAAGACGATATTCACGTACTGGGCCATCCGGTCGGCCACGACGATCTTCTTGAACAGCCCCCAGAGCACGAGCCGGGCCCCGCCGGCGGCGCGCGCGAGGTCGAAGCGGTAATCCCCGTGAAGCTGGGCCAATAAATTTCCGGCCCGCTCGATGGGTCCGGCCAGAATCTGGGGGAAGAACGAAATATACACGCCGACCAGGATTGGATTCCGCTCGGCCGCGGTCCGGCCCCGGTACACGTCGATGACGTAGCTCAGGGATTTGAAGGTGTAAAACGAGATGCCGGCCGGCAGGGCCAGACCGAGCACCGCCCAGGGGCGGCCGGAGGACAGGGCCCGAATGAAGAAATCCGAATACTTGAAAACGAGAAGAGGTCCGAGGAGAACAACCAGCGAGAAAATCAGGACCCTCCGCCGGCCGGGCCGGTCTTTTTTTTCAAGCCACCGGGCAAAGCCGTAAACGGCCAGAGCTTCCCCGACGAGAAGCGCCAGGAAACCGGGATGAGACCATCCGTAAAAAACCAGGCTGACCGCTAAAAGAACTCCCGGTTTAAGTTTTCGGGGCGTCGCGAAATAGGCGGCGGCGGAGGCCAGAAAAAACAGGACGAAGGAATAGCTGAGAAATGTCATGGCTTTAACGTCGGTTGGGGTCCGTCCGGGGCGGTCTCCCGGGCGAGGATGGGGAGGACGGCCGCGGCCCAGTGTTTCCGGGCCAGGGATGCCGCTGACATAGCGGGGGAAAGTATATCGGGAGCCAAACCGGCAGTCAAACCAGGACTGCGACCCGCGTTGCGGGAGGCGCGCCCCGTCACCCTCTTCCCGGATTAAAAAAATAATCCGGGAAAACGTTCATCGTTCTCCGGTCCGGAAAAGAAGACCGCTCCGCCCGGAAAAGCAGGACGGCCGGCTTTCAGGCGGACGGGGTTTCTCCTCGGTCAGGTGCGCCAACTTGATAAAGACGACTTGCGGACTGTTGGAAGCGTTCGGGTCAGCGAACGTGAGAACCCCGACATAAAGCCCCTCGGCCAGCCCGGAAAGATCCACGCTCACCTGAACGATTCCCGCCGCCGTTCCGCCCGCGGGGAGGGCGCGGAGCCAGGATTCGTTCGTCGAGACGGTCCAACGCAGCGTTCCCGTACCGCCGTTGCTCACTTCGACGGTTTGGGGAGCCAGGCCGAGGTTCCCGTCCTCCGGGCCGAAGATCAACAGCGTTTGGTCGAGTTGGAGTAACGGTTCGCCCGGGGGTTCGTCCTCATCGCCGTCCCATCCGGCCAACCGGGCCAGAAGCCACCAAAAGGCCCGGCCTTTTAGCACGCAATTCAGCTTCTCCGAAT
>CAYSGA010000337.1:0-2656 GCA_964430165.1 uncultured Eubacteriales bacterium | reverse complement strand
GATTTCCTCGGGTTCGTAGTCCGTGACCGTGTTGCCCTTGTCGACCTTGGTCAACCGGCTGGTGACCCCGGCGTTGAAAAGCATCGCCGCGGCCAGGGACGTCTTTCCGGACGCGCCGTGGCCGGTCAGGGCAAGATTGCGGATTCTGTCGGGCGTGTACGCTTTCATACCTGTTCCTTTTCGGACCGCGTCCCGAAGGCCCGGCCCTGGATTCGATTTCCGGACGGAAAGAGTAAGGGGTAATATACACGAAAACGCCCGCCCGGCTCAAGTTTTCCAAGGGCTGCAAGCCCTCGCAATTTTTCCGCTTCCGCTTGACAACCTTCAAGGGGGGAAACGATAATGCCCACGCAATGAAAACCGGATATCGACGGCGGGTCGTTCTTCCCGGCCCGATTCTCGTTGTGGCCGCGGCCGCTTTCCTGGCGTCCGCAAGCGGACCGGGACAACCCGCCCGAACGGCTGTTCCTCCCCCGACCGATCTCTCCGGGTATGCCCTTCCTCCGAAAGACGCCCACCCGAAAATCGATTCCGCACTCTGGACCCTGACTCCGAGTTATTTCCGCGTTCGAGCGGGCGCCGGGATCGAACGGGCCGCGACCGGTGAAACCGGCGGATTGATCCGGATCGTGGCTGAAATCGGCGGAGCGCAAGGAGAAGATTTTCGGACGGATAAAACAGGTTTCGTTTGCCGTCGGATCGAAGCCCTGGGCGGCGCCGTGGAACGGACCTCGGGACGATTCGTCCAGGCGCTCCTGCCGCCGGACTCGATCGAACTTCTCGCTTCATTCCGCGAAATCTCCCGCCTTCGTCTTCCTTACGTTCCGCGGGCGGCTTCGATCATCTCCGAAGGCGTCGCCCGCAGCGGCGCTTATTCCTGGTTCGATGTCGCCTCGTACCGCCCCTCCTCAAATCCCGTTAAAATCGCCGTCCTCGACCTGGGATTCGCCGGATATTCCGCCCTCCTCGGCGGCGAACTCCCGGCCGGCGTCACCGTCCGCTCGTTCCGGACCGACGGAGACATCGAGGCCGGCACCCCGCATGGCGCCGCCTGCGCCGAAATCATCCACGACATGGCCCCGGAGGCGCAAATCTACCTGGTCAATTTCGAGACCGATGTCGAGCAACATGCGGCGGTGGATTACCTCATCGCCGAAAAAATCGAAGTCGTATCCTATTCCCTGGTTTGGCCGGGCGCCGGGGCCGGAAACGGGACGGGGCCGATCTGTGAGGACGTCAAGAAATGCGCCGCCCAGGACATTCTCTGGGTCGGCGCGGCCGGAGACGACGCCCAGAGCCATTGGCAAGGAGCCTTCTCCGACGCCAACGGGGACTCCTTCCAGGAATTCGCCTCCGGCGACGAGATCCTCCAATGGGCGGTCCCGGCCGACACGGAAACGAGGGCCACCCTGACCTGGGATGACTGGGGGACATGGAACGGAACCGTTTACGACCCTCCGACCCAGGATTTCGACCTGATTCTCTGGCGCTGGACCGGGACCGCGTGGCAATTTCTCGAATACTGCGACGACTGGCAAACCGGAGAAACCGGCCAAAAACCGTTCGAGCAAAGCTCCCTCTGGAGAACGAACGTCGCGACGTATTACGGGATCTCGATCCTGAGATGGGATGCGTCAGACGATTGCCTTCTTAATCTCATCGTTCAAGGCAACGCGGACGACATCGAATACGTCGTCCCCGGAGGCAGCCTCGGCATCCCGGCCGACGCCGCGGAGGCGATTGCCGTCGGGGCAACCGACTTTGAAACCGACGTTCTGCAGGCGTGGAGTTCCCAGGGGCCGACGACCGACGGCCGGATAAAACCGGATTTGGCCGCCTTTTCCCGGGTCAGCACGGCCGTCCTCGGTTCCCGGGCGTTTACCGGGACATCGGCCGCGGCCCCTCATGTCGCCGGGGCTCTCGGCCTTTTGATGGCCAAGACGCCGTTCACGGCCGACCAGCTCCGGAAGATCCTCGAAGAGAGGGCCAAGGATCTCGGGGACCCAGGGCCAGACAACTTTTTCGGTTACGGACGTTTGAGTCTCTACAAAAAAGTTTCCTCGTAAATCTGGACGTAATTCTCCCAAGACGTTAAAATAGCGCCGTCATGCCCCTCTACGAATTTAAGTGTCAAAAATGCAAGAAACGGTTCGAAGCCCTTGTCCGCCTCGGCCGGGAAACCGAGGTTGTCTGCGCGTCCTGCGGAAGCCCCGATGTCCGAAAGCTCGTTTCCGGTTTCGGAATCGGCGGCGGTTCGAGCCGGTTGAAAGAATCCTCCGGCTGTTCCTCCTGCAAAGGCGGGACCTGCAGCACGTGTCACTGACATGAAAATTGTCCGCATCGGCGTCGACACCGGCGGGACCTTCACCGATTTCGTCATCAGCGAAAACGGACGCCTTTCGACGAAAAAAATCCCCTCGACGCCGGACAATCCCTCCCGGGCCATCCTGGAGGGCTTGCGGGAATATCTCGATTCGGGCCGCGCCCTCCTCGTCATCCACGGCACAACCGTGGCCACCAACGCGCTCCTCGAACGGAAGGGACCGCGCGGCATCAACCCATTGGCGATCCCGGCCGGCATCACCACCACGCCGCCGTGCCTGATCGCCGTCAAGTATGGCATCAAGGGACCGGTCTACGCCACCGTCGCCGCCTG
>CAYSGA010000336.1:0-2675 GCA_964430165.1 uncultured Eubacteriales bacterium | reverse complement strand
ATCGATCCCGCCGGAAACTGTTTTTCCCTTCCGGGCATCGCGCAACGTGACGGAGGGACCGCAGACGGGGCAGGCGATCGGCTGAGCGTGATATCGGCGGTCGAGCGGGTCGTGATATTCGCGCCGGCAATCCGGGCACAGGGGAAAATCAGCCATCGTCGTTTGGGGACGATCGTAGGGAAGTTCGCGGACGATCGTGTATCGCGGTCCGCAGTCGGTGCAGTTTGTGAAGGGATAGGCGAAACGGCGGTTTTGGGGGTCGCGGATATCGTCCCGGCAGGCCGGGCAGATGGAAATGTCGGGGGAGATGAAGACAAACCCCCCGCTCCGGCCGGAGGCCCGGACCTTGAAATCGCGGTATCCGCGGGCTGGGATGGTCCGGCGCGTGATGCGTTCGATGCGGGCCAGCGGCGGCCGTTCGGACTCGATTGCCCCGGCGAATCGTTCGCGGTCACTCCTCGTGCCGCCTTCGACTTGAATCTGAACGCCCCGGCCGTCGTTTTTTACCCAACCCGTCAGACGGAACCGGCGGGCCAGCCGGACGACGAACGGCCGGAATCCGACGCCCTGGACGACGCCGAAAACCTCGATCCGGAGGGCGGTGGGAGAGCGGCCGGCCGGTGATTTCAAGGCGCTTGTTCTCCGAGCGGTTGGAGGCCCGGTCCGTCGGGGAGACGCCGGCTGTAACGGCAGCCGCAGTAATTCTGGCGGTACAGGCCCAGGCGGCGGCTGATCACGACGCTTTTACGGAAGCCGTCTTTTTTCTTGAAATCGGCTTCGAGAAAACGGAGGCCGTATTTCCGGGCCAAGAGGACACCGATCCGGTTCATCAACCGGGCGTCTTTCCACGGGCTGACGCTCATGATCGTCGCGAAGGCGGGAAATCCCCGTTCAGCCGCCCGGCGGGCCGTCCGGTCGAGCCGCATCGCATAGCAGACGGCGCAACGCCGGCCTTTTTCCGGCCCAGCCGCAAACGGAAGGGTCATCGCCTCCCAGCGGGCCGGCTCGATGATTCCTTCCTCGACGGGAAACCCGAGGAGGGATTCCAGCTTGCGGGTTTCCGAAAGCCGCCGTTCATATTCGGCCGGCGGATCGATGTTCGGGTTGTAAAAAAAACCGGTCACATCGTACTCGGCCGACAGCAAGGGAATGACGTAGGACGCGTCGGGCGCGCAGCAGATATGGGCGAGCAGGGCGGGCTTGGACATGACCCGGATATTGTACCTTTCTTACCCGAGTTTTTCGACCTGGTCCAGGACGGCGAGAACGGCCCGGTTGACCTTGTCGATCCGGGCGTAGAGTTCCGCCAGGTCCCCGTGCTCGAGGCGCATCTCGTCGGCCAGCGCGCCGAGACGTTCGTACTCCCTTGACTTTTCCCGGCTCGATTCCCTCAACCGACGGCGCTCCTCTTTGCTTTTCCGTTCGAATTCTCGAATCCGGCGCCTTCTCCGCGCGTCCTCCAGGCTCCCCTTTGTCTTGGAGATTTCGTCGTTGAGGTCCTGCAAGGCGCCATGGCGTGCGGCGATCTCGGCTTCGACCCGGCCGAGACGGTCGAAGGCCGGGCCGAAACGCTCCGGGGAGATTTTCCCGCCCCAGACCGTCCGGCCGACCTCCCGGCGAAGGATGATTTTCCTCCGCTTTTCCCGGCTCAGGCGGAGTTGAAGGCGTTTCTTCTGCAGGCGGCGCTTCGTCCCGGCCAATCTCAGGCTCAGGCGCCGGCGGAGATCCTTGTCCCGGAGAAGGATGAAGAGAAGGAGGAGGGCGATCAGGCTGAGCAGAAACCAGAAGATCCAATAGGGGATTCCTTCCCGGAACGAGGCCGCCGCGGCCTGGGGGAGAGGATCGTTCATCTTTTTATGATTCCGGTGCCGTCCGGCCGCGCCCGGGGAACGGACCGCAAACCGCCGGATGATTCCGGCACGGGGTCGGGATGGGCGATCGTCCAGTCCACGAGGGCAAGCATGGCCGGAAGATTTTCCAGAAAGATGGGAGCGATGTCTTCCTCCCGGTTGAAAAATCCTCCGCCGAGGTAATCGAGCGGCGGAAGCTCGACCGTATACGCGGGCATCCCGGTCACGGCGTAAGCCCAATCCGTGGTGTCGCCGTTGGTGAGGTATAACGACGCGCCGGCCTGCCCGCAGAGATACGTCCGGCCGTTCACGGCTGTCATCAGGCCGGTCAGTTGCGTCCCGAGGTCCTCGAGCAGGGCCTCCTGCCGGGCCGGGAGCGTCGTATAACCCCAGGGGTAGAGGAGAAGCTGGGAGTAGCTGTGGAAGGAGATCAGCGACCCGAAATTCCGGCCGAGGACGAGATTCCGGACCGCTTGGGTTTCCGGTTCGGAAAAAGCGGTTTTTCCACGGTAGACATCCGAGGCCGGATCGGGGCTCGACCCGGCCTCGTCGTATCCCCAGGCCTGCCCGTAATTCCGGTTCAGGTCCACGCCGAACGTCCCGTCGTCGTTGGCCCGCCGGTTTTTCCGCCAATAGCGGTAGACCCGGACCGTGTAATCGTGGCCGTCGGGATTGACCATGGGGACGATCCAGATTTCGGCCGTGTCGACCAGCCGCCGGACCGCGGGGTCGGAGGCATAGTTTTCGAGCAGGTAGCGGCCGAAAAGGAATGGGATTTCGACGGAGATCCACTCGCGGGCGTGATGGCATCCGAGAAACAGGACC
>CAYSGA010000335.1:0-2680 GCA_964430165.1 uncultured Eubacteriales bacterium | reverse complement strand
GCATAGCGGGGAACCTCCACCGCGCTTCGATGGACCCAGCCGTTCAGTCCGGTCGTGGTCTTTACCTGAAGCCAGGCGCCGGACTCGCCGACCTGAGTCAGGGAATCGCCGGCCTTGAGGTTGGCGACGACCGGGGCAAAAAACTGCGGTTGCGCGCGGAGCTGCGTCGTCTGGATTTTGACGACTAGGACGCCCGCCGCCGCCGCCAGGCAGATGACGGCCAGGACGCCCGCCGCCAGGACGGACCTTTTCGGATTTTTCATGGGGACCTCCTTGCCTTCGCTTTCATCTTAGAAAAGGCGTCATGTCAAGTCAAACGTCGGCCCGCCGGCGGAATCGGAAGCGTCCAGGGCGGCCAGGAGTTTTTCTTTGATCCGGCTGTTGCGCTGGATGGGTTTGTCGTTTTTTATGGCGATATAGAGCGCCTTGTAGGAACCGACGACGACACTCAGTTTCTTGGCTCGGGTCAAGGCGGTGTAGAAAAGATTCCGTTGGAGCATGATGAAATGCTGGGTCAGCAGCGGCAGGACGACGGCCTGGTATTCGCTCCCCTGGGACTTATGGACGGAAACGGCGTAGGCGAGGGCCAGGTCGTTGAGTTCGTCGCGGTCGTAAAACACCGGCCGGCCGTCGAACTGCACGATCAGGCTGTACCGGGCCGGGTCGACATGGACGACGGTCCCGACATCGCCGTTGAACACGTCCTTTTCGTAGTTGTTCCGGACCTGCATGACCTTGTCCCGGACCCGGATTTCCCGCGTTCCGAGGCGCAGCGCCTCCCCGGATTTGTTAAGGCGCGCCTGCATCTCGGCGTTGAGCCGTTCCACGCCGACGAATCCCTTGCACATCGGGCTGATCACCTGGATCTGGGGCGAAAGCGGGCTGAGATGGAACCGCTGGGGGATCCGGTACCCGCAAAGCTGCATGATCGTCGAAAAAACCTTGGCCTCCTCCTCCGCCCGGATGAAATAGAAATCGGACTCCGTGTCGCCCTTTTTCGGGTGGACGATCCCCAGCCCCTGGTTGATCCGGTGGGCGTTGACGACGATCAGGCTGTCCTGTTCCTGGCGGAAAATCTCGTCGAGGCGGACAACCGAAACCCGGCCGCATTCGATCAGGTCCCGGAGCAGGGTGCCCGGTCCGAGGGCGGGCAACTGGTCCTTGTCACCGACGAGGATGAGGCGCATGGACGCCGGGATCGCCCGGACCAGGCCGTGCATCAGGGACAGGTCGACCATCGAAAATTCGTCGATGATGATCGCATCTCCCTGGAGGGGACGGCCGGGGTCGCGGCGGAAACGGCCGGTTTTCGGGTTGAACTCGAGGGTCCGGTGAATAGTTTTAGCCTCCCGGCCGGTCGCCTCTGAAAGCCGCTTGGCCGCCCGGCCGGTCGGAGCGGCCAGGAGGACGGTCTTCCCCCATTTGTCGAACAAGGCGGTGACGGCCCGGACGATCGTCGTCTTTCCGGTTCCGGGACCGCCGGTGATGACCAGGATCTTCCGTTGGACACTCTCCCGCACCGCCCGACGTTGGAGTTCGGAAAACGTGATTCCGAACGAACGCTCGACTTCGGCGGCGGCGGCGGCGATGTCGAACGGCGGGGCGAAGTACGGCGCTCGGGCCAAATCCCGGATTGCCCGAACCACGTCCTCCTGGGCATCGTAGAAATAGGGGCGGTAGACCGCCCGGTCCTCCGACAGGGTTTCGACGACAACCGCCCGTTCCCGGATCAGAACCTCCATCGCTTGGTTAAACTTTTCCCGGGCCGTTCCGAGTTCCTCGCCGCAGGATTTGGCCAGCGCCCCGGCGAAGGAAAAAACGTGGCCTTGTTCGTTGTCCTTGTCCAGCAGATAAAGAACAAAGGCCTTGACCCGCTCGAGAGAAGCCGGATCGAGGCCGAGCTTGAGGGCGATCGCGTCGGAGGTCTTAAAACCGATCCCCCAGATGTCCCGGGCCAGGCGGTAGGGATTCGTCCGGAGGACGTCGTAGGCTTTCGGTCCGTAATGGCGGTAAATTTTCGTCGCCAGACTGGTCGAGACACCATGGTCCTGAAGAAAGATGATCAAACCGCGGATGTCCTCGTGTTCCCCCCAGGATCTCCGGATCTCCTCGTATTTCACCCCGCCGATGCCTTCGACCTCCCGCATCCGGCCCGGCGTTTTCTCCAAAATCTCGAGGGTGTCTTCGCCGAATTTTTCGACGATGCGTTTGGCCAAGACCGGGCCGACGCCCTTGATCAACCCACAGGCCAGGAATTTTTCGATTCCGGCCCGGCCGGCCGGAAGGCAGGGTGCGAACGTCTCGGCCTTGAACTGACGGCCGAATTTCGAGCTCAGTTCCCATTTCCCGGCCACCTGGAGGCGCTCGCCGGCCGAAAGCGGCGGAAATTCGCCGACGACGGTGACGACTTCTGCGCCTTCGGGGGCGAAGCGCAGAACCGAATATCCGTTGTCGGGATTGTAAAAAAGAATGTGCTCGATCGTTCCCTCGAGCTTTTCGGGCATGCCGACATCTTACAATAAAACCGGCCCCGGGGCCACCAAAGGGCAAGGCGGAAAGAATTCGGCGTTGACCCCCGAACGCGGCCCGTGCTAACTTGAGGTTGCGATGCGTTTTCTTCGCCTCTTGGCCAACGGATTGATCTGCGGAATCTATTTCTGTTTTCTGCTCGCGCTTCTCG
>CAYSGA010000334.1:0-2696 GCA_964430165.1 uncultured Eubacteriales bacterium | reverse complement strand
AACCAGTAGTTGAGCCCGAGCGAGAATTGAAACCCGCCGGCGTCGATCGGCTCGAATCCCTCGAAGGAGTTTTTGAATTCCGCCGGGCAGGAAAAGTACTGACCGCCGACATCGACGGTCATCCGGCTGCCGACGGGAATCATCAGCCCGCCGAACGCCTGCCAGCCGAACGAAACGCGACCGAGGCCGTCGGCCTCGCGGATATTGACATCTTCGATCGGGTAGACGGCAACCTGGCCGTATTCATCCTCATAGTAATACCCCTCTTGGGAGAAATCGATTATGGCCCCGGCCATCCGCATGTTCCAGAACATCGCATGGGCGCCGCCGCCGACATAGGGGATGATGTTCCCCCGCCGGCCGAACGGCGTCCACTTAAGGGACGCCTGGAGGGGCATGGACGAAAGCGTGATCGAATGAGTGGGGTCGAACGTACCGGGGAATTCGCTCAAGGGGAAGGCCCAGGCGACGTTATCGATGACATATCCGACCCAATCCTTGTAAAACGCCCCCTTGTTTTTTCTGAAGACATCGAGGCCGACGATCAAACTGAAACCACGGCTGATGAAGGCTTCATATTGGAGGCCGAACGCCACGTCCTGGAAATTCGACTTTTTGAATTCCATGTTCTCGAACTCGATCTCCCAGAAATCGCCCTTCAGGTGGGGAACGAAATAGCCCGCCCTGAACGTCAGGACATTGGCCGAAGCCGCCCCGGCCGCGAGGATGAAAACCAGGATCGCGATCGCCAGTCTTTTTTTCATAAGAATGCTCCTACTTCAACGCCCTACATTATAGCAAAATCCGTGCCATTCGGCTTCCCGAGAAGCAGGCCGGCCGGTTGTGACAAAAAAAGGTCAGTTGTCCTCTCTATTTTTCCCAATACCGCTCAAACAGGGGGGATGAAGGACGTCACTTACGGACGGGAGTTCTGACGGTCCGGTCGAAAGGAATTTTCCAGGGGCCCCAGGGCGTCGTGATCTCGGATTCGCCCGAGACCCTCACGTCCAGAATCGAATCGTTCAGGCCATCGGCCACCGAGCCGCCGGTTTCAAAAAAATCGAGAATCAGCGGAAAAACGAAGGTTTTTTCGCCCCGGGACGCGATTCTCGTCCCGGCGCCGGTTTCACCCTTGATCGCCGGATATCCGGCCAATTCCAGGCAATAGGCCAACCGGTCCAGGGAAAACGAGAAACCGTTGGGGTTGCGGACGGCGAATCCCACCGTGATTTCCGCCCCACCGATGGTCAGAGACTTCGCCACGACGGGGATGGGGACGAATTCCAGGCCCCGGTAAACCGGGAAATCTCCCGAAAACGCGACCGGGACGCGCCTGTCCCTTCGCTTTTCATCCTGGAAGGTCAATCCTCCCGCGACGTAACAAACGGCCAGATCCTTGTTCTTCAAGTCCGGAACCGCCAGGAAGAGATTCGCGTAATTCAGCTTGACCGGCAGGGCGATCGTGATTTCGCTTCCGGCTTCGACCCGGAGAGGGTCGTTGAGCGGAACTTGAAGATTGAGATATTCGGTGTCGTCGATGACGACCTTGTAATCGTAGCGGGTCAGGCGGACGGGCGCCTCGGTCGGGTTTCTCAAAATCAAGCGGAAGACGAGGGTGAGGCCGTCGGGAGACGCGTCGACGATCCGTTTCTCGCGGAGGAGGACCTCCGGGACCGTTTTGTCCCCGAAGGCAAGCGCCGCCGCCACCAACCCAAACACCGCCGCGACAACCGCTTTTTTCATGATCTTTCGCCGGACACGGGAAAAATATTCTAACACAAATCGACGGAAAGGCGATTTCCGGTATAATAGGCGGGGATTTTCGAAACCGATGCCCGAATTCGAAAGCGGTTTCCGCGACCAGAGCCTGTACGTGCGGCTCTTCGGGGGCGACGTCTACGCCGTCGGCGGATTCGTCCGGGACATCCTCCGCCGAAAGCCCTTCGAGGAAGTGGACCTTCTCGTCGCCCGCCGTCCCCTGGACGAAATCGTCCGGATTCTGGAAGGGAAGGGCAAAGTCGACCTGGTGGGCAAAAGCTTCGGTGTCATCAAGTTCACCCGGGCCGGGCGGACCGTCGATATCGCTCTCCCCCGGACCGACCGGGCGCCGGCGAAAAGCGTCCGCGGCCACAAAGACATCCGGGCCCAATCCGACCCCATGCTCCCGGTCGAGGAGGATCTCCGGCGCCGCGATTTCCGGTGCAACAGCATCGCCTGGCGGCTTTCCGACGGCACCCTGATCGACCCGTTCGGCGGCCGCCGGGACATCCGGGAGAAAATCCTCCGTCTGACCAATCCCTCGGCCTTTCCCGAGGACCCGCTCCGCGTCCTGCGGGCCGCCAGATTCGCCTCCGTCCTCGGTTTCGAAATCGACCCCGGAATTTACCCGGTTGCCCGAACCGTCGACCTTTCCGGTCTCAGCGTCGAACGGGTGGCTGAGGAGCTCTACAAAATCCTCCTCCGTTCGCCCCGGCCTTCGCGCGGCCTGGAGGAACTGTTCCGGCTCGGCGCCCTCCGGCCGCTCCTTCCGGAACTCTACGCCCTGACGCTGGTCATCCAGGATTCCGTCTTTCATCCCGAGAAAGACGATTTCGGACATCATACCGTCTGGGCCCATACGAAAATCACCGTGGACCAGGCCAAGCGGCTGGCCGAAAAGCTTGAAATCAACCCGGCCAAGAGGCCCGCCCTTCTCT
>CAYSGA010000333.1:0-2699 GCA_964430165.1 uncultured Eubacteriales bacterium | reverse complement strand
CCGGGAGTGGGGCTTCCGACGATCAAGGGAATCCTCAAGGAACTCGAAAAACCCGGCCGCGACCCGCGGTCCGAATTCCGTTGCGCCGCCTTCTCCGAGAGCGCCAAAACCGTCGCCGACCTCGCCCCCGATCAGGTCCTGGAAGGCGTGGTCTCGAACATTGTCGACTTCGGCGCCTTCATCGACATCGGCGTCCGCCAGGACGGCCTGATCCACATTTCGGAGATGGGCGAAAAGTTCATTTCCGACCCGCACAAGATCCTCAAAGTCGGCCAGCTGGTCAAGGTCCGGGTTCTGAGCGTGGACCGGGAACGGAAGCGCATCGCCCTGTCGCTTAAAAAAATGTCCTGATTCGGTATGATTTCAAGCCGTTCGGCCTTAAAAGCCGCCGGCCTTCCTTTTCCGTGGGAAGATCCGCCTGAAATCAGAGGGCCGAGAGGGCGTCCCAGAGACGCGCGGCAGCCCGCCGGGTTTTATCCGGGGGCAGGGCATAGGAAAAACGGATCCAGCGGCTGCCGTATTCGCTGAAATAAACTCCGGGGACCACCGCCAGGCCGAAGCGTTCGGCCAGATAAGATCCCATGTCCGCTGAATCTTTCATCCCGGCCCGGTCGATCCAGTGTCCGACATCGATGAAGGCGTAGTACCCCTTTCCAACGATCGTCCGTGAGCTTTTTTCGGCCAGGAATTCGGACAGGACCATGCGGCTGGCGTTGGTCGGGCCGACGATTCCAGCACAGGCCTTGGCAAACCCCATCCCGTAGGCGGCCATGGCCACGGCCTGGCTGTGGAAGGAGGGAACGATAGCGTGGGAGGCGCGGTTCTGGATGAACTTCACGACTTTTTTAGAAGCGACAAGATGGGCGTTGCGGACGTTGCTCGCGCCGAGCGACTTGGTGATGCCGTCCAGGAAGAGGCAGCGTTCGCGCTCTTCGGGGTCCAGAAGCCGAAGGAAATGGTTGAGGTCGTACGGTTCCTCGTCGGTGACATGATGATAAATCCAGTCGAAAAGGACGAAAGGAATACTGGCGGCGAACGCCGCCCGGGCCAGCTCCGCCTGGTTCTCCAGGTCCATGACCCGCCCGGTCGGATTATCGGGGCTGGTGACGACGAGCAGGGCGATTTCCCGGCCTTCGAACCGGCGGACGTACTCGGCGCAGGTTTGGACGCCCTCGGGCGTAAGCCGCCAGGCTTCGTCCTCGCGCCCCGGCGCGAGCAGAACGTTGGCGCCGACCAGGTAGGGCCCCCAATTGTAGGAAATCCAGGGAACACGGGACGTGATCACGAAGTCCCCCCGCCGCCCTCGTCCCAAAAACATCGCGGCCTCGTAGGCCTTGAGCAAGCCGTCCCGGCCGCCCTGGACGGCGATGACGTTTTCCGGCCCCCAGGACAAGCCGGAATCCAGCTTCCAGTATTCCTCGACGACGGATTTGCGGAAGGCGGCGCAGCCGAACGGTTGATCGTAGGCGCTGCCGTGATCGATCTGGAGCCGGTTGGCCGCCTCGAAAATTTCCGCGGGAACGCCGGGAAGGCTGGCCCCTCCGTCGCCCTGGCTGGCGTCGAATTTCTCTCCGCCGGGGAAGTCCCGCTCGTAGACGGCCAGGGCGTCCCGGATCTCGAACATCCGGTTGACCGGGACGACGGCCATGGTCGAAAGGGACGGGTCGAGTCCCGCCAGTTCGGGCGGGGTGACGACCAGGCCTGGTTCGGAATCGGGTCGAAGCCTTCGCACGCCCGTGCTCATAACTCTCTCCTTGTTGCGCACCAGTGGATATTTTACCCCATTTGGAGGCCACGATCCCGTCCTCCCCTACGACTCGGGGATTGGTACGGAGAGGGCGGGATTCGAACCCGCGGTCCCGGTTTTAGCCGAGACAAGCGCTTAGCAGGCGCTCCTGTTCAGCCACTCCAGCACCTCTCCGTGGCTGCGAATCGAGGTTATTCTACCATTTGGCCGAAGGGGGACACAAACGAAACCCTCGCTGATCCTTTGCGGATTTTTTGCCACGGAACGTCCGCTTGCTTTCTTTTCGAATCGGCGCCTGCCGGCGCGGGACGTGTCGGCGATTTTGCAAGGGAGAAAATCTTACATAAATTTCTCCGTTTCCCGGAGTGTCATCCGGCCAGACTACAAAAACTTTTGAAGCATTGACTCCAAATCCCGGGAGGCAGGATGCTCCCGAATTGTTTGTAAGCCCCCCTCCGCTTTGCCAGGTCGCGCTTCCGTCCGTCGATTATCAGAACCGGTCACGGAGCAGAGGTTCTTAGAGGATGAATTAATGGTCAAAAAAACACTTGACAAACTAAATATCATTATGATATCATTTCGATATCTAAGGAGAAAAAAATGATAAGCATCAAGGAAAAGAAAGTCTTTCAGCTCAGCGGATGGGCGGTGCTGGCGGTCGACGCCGTCCTGGTCGCGTACGCTTTATCCTTTTTCCTCAAGCTCACCACGGATCCGCCCCTGACCGCTCCCTTTTTCATCCGGGTAGCCTGCCTGCTCGTCATGGGCCTCACGATCCCCGGCTACTTCGTCCTCCACCCCAACGAGGCCATGGTCTTCACCTTTGTCGGCCGGTATATCGGCTCGGCCCGCACCGCCGGGTTCCACTGGACGAATCCGTTCTGCGCCAAGCACCGGGTCACCCTCCGCGTCTCCAACCTGATCAGCGATAAGATCAAGGTCAACGACGCCT
>CAYSGA010000332.1:0-2728 GCA_964430165.1 uncultured Eubacteriales bacterium | reverse complement strand
GCTCGGCGGCAAGCTCGTCCTCCAGACCCACCGATTCTTCGGGTCCACCGACGCGGTGTTTGCCGGAACCCGGGGCATCGATATCGCCACAAAGCTCGAAAACGAGCTCCGGACACATCCCAACGTCCAGATCTGGCTGCAGAGCACGGCCCTGGCCGTCTATAGCGACAAAAAGGTCGGCATCCTCAAGGACGGACGCCGCTACGTTCTGGTCAATCCCGATGTCCTTCTCGTCACTTCGGGCGCCCGGGAAAAATCCCTGGCCTTCCCGGGCAACACTCTTCCCGGGGTCTACGGCGCCGGGGCCTTTCAGACGCTCGTCAACAGGGACCTGGTCCGTTCCGCCGGCCGCCTGTTCATCGTCGGCGGGGGGAACGTGGGCCTGATCGCCGGTTACCATGCCCTTCAAGCCGGAATCCCGGTCGCCGGGCTGGTCGAAGCCCTTCCCGAATGCAGCGGATACAAGGTCCACAAAGACAAACTCCAACGGTTCGGCGTCCCGATCTACACCTCGCATACGATCCTGAGCGCCAACGGGACGAACTCCGTCGAGTCCGTGACGATCGCCCAACTCGACGAAAAGTGGAAACCGGTGCCCGGGACGGAAAAATCGTTCGCCTGCGACACCGTCCTGATTGCCATCGGCCTCGACCCGGTCGACGAGTTCTTCACCAAGGCCCGGGAATTCAACCTGGCCGCCTACGCCGCGGGCGACGCCGAGGAGATCACCGAGGCCTCGGCCGCAATTTTCTCCGGAAAAATCCGGGGGCTCGAGATCCTCAAGGCGATGGGCCGGGACGCGGGCGTCACCCCCCCCGAGTGGTACACGACGGCCGAAATCCTGAAATCCCGGCCCGGAAAAACCACCCCCGAAACGATCCCGGCCGGGGAATCGGGAGTCTTCCCCGTCCTCCATTGCATCCAGGAAATCCCCTGCGATCCGTGCGCCACGGTTTGTCCCCGGGACCTGATCCACATCCATTCCGACGATATTCGCTGCCTTCCGTGTTTCGAAGTTTCCGATCCGGCCAAGGCCTGCACCGGCTGCGAGAAATGCGTCACGATCTGCCCCGGACTGGCTGTCGTTCTCGTCGATTACCGCAAGGACTCCGATAATCCGACCGTCACGATCCCGTATGAGTTCCTCAAGGAGAGCATCGAAGTTGGCGACCGCGTCCATGTCCTCGACACCGAAGCCGCGGACCTGGGCGAAGTCGAAGTCGTCGCCGTCCGGGCGATCAAGGCCAACGACCGCACCGTCCTGGTCAAGGTCAAGGCGCCCAAGGCCTTCGCCAAAAAAATCGCCGGCATCCGCGTTCAGGAAGACGACGTCACGAAACCGATGGACCGCGCCATCGAACGGACGGCCGACGATGTCGTCATCTGCCGTTGCGAGAGGGTCACGGCCAGCGAGATTCGGGCCCTCATCCGCGAAGGTTTCCGCGACGTCAGCGCCATCAAGGCGGTTACCCGGGCGGGGATGGGCGCCTGCGGGGCCAAGGCCTGCACGGACCTCGTCCACCGGTTGTTCCGGGAGGAAGGCGTTCCGGAAAAGGACATCATCGACCAGCCGAAGCGCCCGCTGTTCATGGAGGTGTCGCTGGGGACATTCGCCGGGAACGAGCCCGGGACGGTCAAAGAAGGAGGCGACCGTGGCCGCTACTAAGCCCGCCTGCGATGTCATCATCATCGGCGCGGGCAGCGTCGGCACACCGGCCGCCCTGGCCATGGCCGAGAGCGGCCTTCGCGTTCTCGTCCTCGACCGGATGGCCAGCGTCGGCCAGGGCTCGAACAAGGGGGCGATCGGCGGCATCCGGGCGACCCATTCCGACCCGGCGAAAATCCGCCTCTGTCTGCGGTCGCTCGAAATCTTCTCGACCTTGAAAGAACGGCGCGGCGACGACATCGAATGGCGCAAGGGCGGATACATGTTCGTGGCCTACCGAAACCGGGAGGAAAAGGCCCTCAAGGACCTGCTGGTCACCCAAAAAGCCTTCGGCCTGAACATCGACTGGCTCGACCGGAGTCCGATGCTCGACCTCGTCCCCGACCTCAACCCCGAAGGCCTGATCGGCGGAACATACGCGCCCGACGACGGGAGCGCCTCCCCCCTCCTTTCGGCTCACGCCTTCTGGAAGGCGGCCGAAAAGGCCGGGGCGAAGTTCCGCTTCGGCGAGATCGTCACGGGCTTGATTATGGAAAACGGCTCCGTCCGCGGGGTCCGGACGGACAAGGGCGAATACCACGCCGCCACCGTGGTCAACGCCGCCGGCGGCTGGGCGGCCGAAGTCGGCCGCATGGCCGGGCTCGACCTGCCCGTCAAACCCGATGCCCACGAGGGAGCCGTGACCGAACCGGTCGCCCCGTTCCTCAAGCCGATGGTCGTCGACATCCGGCCGACGGACAGCTCGGACAATTACTACTTCTACCAGCATTCGACCGGCCAGATCATCTTCTGCATCACCCCGAATCCCAGCATCTGGGGTTTGGAAACGCGCGAGACCAGCTCGTTTCTGCCGATGGTCGCCCACCGGATGGTAAACTTAATTCCCCGTCTCCAGAACCTGCGCGTCCGGCGGACGTGGAGAAACGTCTACCCGATGACGCCCGACGGATTTCCCCTCGTCGGGTGGGCCCGCGAAGTCAAAGGCCTGCTGCTGGCCGTGGGGATGTGCGGCCAGGGATTCATGATCGGACCCGGCCTGGGCGAACTCCTCGCCCACATCGT
>CAYSGA010000331.1:0-2749 GCA_964430165.1 uncultured Eubacteriales bacterium | reverse complement strand
GAGATCAGGGGCTTGGACAGGGCGTCGATATAGCCCTGGGTGTCGCTGAATTCCTTGAGAGCGTAGGATAAAAGGACGAGGCCCATCTTCCCGAAATCTTCCCGCACGGCCTCTCCGACCCGGCGATTGAACTCGGACCGGCCGCGGTAGATCTCCTCGACGGTCATGGTCCCGATGACTTCCCGCATTTTTCCTTCGAGGACGTTGACGGCCACGTCCCGGATCCCGTCCTTGCCCATGCCGAGGAACTGCTCGGCGGCCGTGTGGATGGCTGCTTCCGAGGAGTCGATCTTCACTTGGGCCGCCGCATCGGCCACGATGGGAACGCCGCCGTGGGTCAACACTTCGGGGGTGCGAATCGAGATCGGAATGATGTCCATCGGCAGGATGTCGACCTTCTCCGTGAACGGACGGACGAACGTCCCGCCGCCGATCCGGACCCGGAAGCCGACTTTTTTTGCCGTGCCGTCGGGGAGGGTGATGGTTCTTCTCCGGCCGGAAATGATCAGGGCTTCGTTCGGCCCGACTTTCTGAAACTGCCTGGAGAACAGAAAACTCAGAAGGACGATCAGGACGAGGGCGACTCCGGCCAAAATCAGGATGGTGACGAGACTCATGGCAACCTCCCTAAAGGATGTTTGCGGCGGGGACCGAATATTCCATAACTGATTAAAAACGCATGATATAGGGCGCGTGAGCCGTTGTCAAGACCGGGCGGGTGAAGGGGCGGCATCCGGCCTTCAACGCCCATAGGCCATGAAAAGAAGGCTTTTTTTCTTCAGGACGTCTTTCTGGATCTGGATGATTTCGGAAATTCCGGCGTCGGCGAGCTTGAGGAGGGAATCGAGCTGGTTCCGGGAGAACGGCGCCCGCTCGGCCGTGGCCTGGACTTCGAGAAGTTGACCGCGGTCGGTTTCGACGACGTTCATGTCGGTTTCTGCGGCGGAATCCTCGCTGTAGTCCAGGTCGCTCAAGATCTCGCCGTCGACGATCCCGACGGATACCGCCCCGACCAGGTGGCGCAACGGCATGGTTCCGAGGATTTTCGCGTCCAATAGTTTCTTCAAGGCCAGGGCCAGGGCGACGCAAGCGGCGTTGATGGAGGCGACGCGCGTTCCCCCGTCGGCTTGGAGAACGTCGCAATCGATGATGATCTGTCTGTCTCCCAGGGCCCGGAGGTCGGTGACGGCCCGGAGGGACCGGCCGATCAGGCGCTGAATCTCCTGGCTCCGCCCCGAGGGATAGCCCTGTTGGCGTTCGCGGGGCGTCCGTTTCTCTGTGGCTCGCGGAAGCATCGCGTATTCGGCCGTAACCCAGCCCTGGCCGGTCCCTTTCAGGAAAGGCGGGACTTTTTCCTCGATCGTGGCCGTGGCCACCACCCGGGTGCGTCCCATCTCGATGAGGGCCGACCCGTCGGCGATTTCAAGGAAATCAGGGCTGATTCTGACCGGCCTCAACTGCTCGGCCGAACGTCCTCCGGACCGGCCGGGGCGGGGATTAGGGTTTTTCATCATAGGGCCTCGATTGCCAGCGTTTGTGAACCCACAACCAGAAGGCCGGATTTCGGCGAATGGTTTCTTCGATCATCTTAGTGCAGATTCCGGTGATTTTCAACACGTCGGCCGTTTCGTCGCCGGAGAGGGGCGCCTCGACGGGAGGGCCGAACCGCATCAAGTAGCGATTCCCCGGGGAGGGTTCGCAGAACATCGGAAGAATCGGGGCACCCGTTCGGAGGTGGAAGACGGCCAGGGCCGGAGTCGTCGCCGCCGGAATTCCGAAAAAATCGACGAAAACCGCTTCGCGACGGAGGACGTTCTGGTCGATCAGGATGCCGACCGCGCTTTTCCGGGCAAGAGCCCGGAGGATCGGCCGGCCCGCGCCGAACTTGTTGACGACCATCGCTCCTTTCCGGATCCTGGCTTTCTCCAGATCCCGGTCGACGAGCGGGTTGTCCAGGGCTCGGGCAATGACGTGGAACGGGACCCTCCGGGCGACGGGAGGAACGACCATTTCCCAATTGCCGTAATGAGCCGTGAAGAGGAGGATGCCCCGGCCGCCCGCGGCTGCTTTTTCCAGGTGTTCGCCGCCCTGAACGTCGATGATGGTCATCAAACGCGTCGGGGACCAGGCCGCGGTTCTGAGGGTATCGAAAACGGATTGGACGAAATTCGCAAAGGATCGGCGGGCCGTCCGTCGTCGTTCGTCCGGGGAAAGTGAGCCGCCCAGGGCCCGAGCCAGGTTGGCGAGGGCGATCCCCCGGTGCTTTGCGTCGAGATAATAGACGAGACTTCCGATCGCCTGGCCCAAGGCGAGGACAAGCCCCCGTGGGAGAACGGCGATCAACGAAGCGAAGATCTTGTAAAGTTCGTACGAAACATACATCCCTACGGCCGGCGGTTCCGGCAGGCGATCAGACATGGCCGGCCTTCATCGAGGATACGACGGCCTCGACGCGGTCGAAAAAACCGGCTGGAAGTTCGATCCCGATGCGAAGAACGGAGAGGGGCAGGCCGCCGAATGTCCGCTCCGCCGGTTCGAATTTGACGACGTCTTTTTCCGTGGTCAGAACCATCTCGGGCTTGGCGCGCGACAGCGCGGCCGCGATCCGGGCGCGGGCGGCCGGGGGGTAGGAATAATGATCGGGAAAGACCAACCGTTCGACGACCGAAGCGCCGAGCGTTTCCAGCAGCGCGAAGAAGCGCTCGGGCCGGGCGATTCCGGCAAACGCAAAAACACGTTTTCCCCGGAG
>CAYSGA010000330.1:0-2791 GCA_964430165.1 uncultured Eubacteriales bacterium | reverse complement strand
GAGCCCGACGAGCTACCAGGCTGCTCTACCCCGCAGACACTTGGCATTATAGCAGAGTTTCGTTTTTTATCAAAATGATTTTGAAAACAATCGACCGCGACTAGGAAATCTTTTATAATTGCCCCCATCCATGATAACGGACGTCATTTTCTGGGTTTTGGCCATTGCGAGCGCCGGGTCGGTCCTGGCGATGATCGTCTCCAAAAACCCGGCTCATAACGCGCTTTTTCTCGTTCTCTGCTTTTCCTCCCTGGGCGGCATTTTCGGCCTGCTCGACGCTCCGTTTGCCGCCGCGGTCCAGATCCTCGTCTACGCCGGGGCGATCATGGTCCTCTTCATCTTCGTCGTGATGATGGTCGATCCCCGCGTGGGGATCCCGCCGGAGCGAAGGCGCCGGGCGAAAATCCTGGGCACGACGATCGGCCTCGTCCTCCTTTTCGAACTAGGTCTGGCCGCCTGGGGAGGACTCGGCGGCGCCGCTTCGTCCGCCTCCCCCGCCGGCGGGCCGCCCGGAACTCCGGTCGCCGTCGGCCGGCTCCTCTTTTCGGAATACGTCTATCCGTTCGAAATCACGTCCGTTCTGATTCTCGCCGCCCTGGTCGGCGCCGTCGTCCTGGGGAAAAAGGAGGAACAGGAGCCATGACCACGGCGGCAGTCGCCGGCCTGAGCATCGTCCTGTTCGTTCTGGGCGTGATCGCTTTTTTCGTCAAGCGCGACCTCCTGACCCAGTTCATGGCCGTCGAAATCATGTTGAACGCCGCCAACCTGGCCTTTCTGGCTCTGGCCCGGGGGGCCGCCCGCCTCGACGCCCAGGTCATCGTCTTTTTCGTCATGACCGTAGCCGCGGCCGAAGCGGCCATCGGACTGGCGATCGTTCTTCACATCCATCGGCGCAAAAAATCGATCAGGACTGAGGATCTCGACCGGCTTCGAGGTTGACGGATGCCCGCCTTTGTTTTCATTCCCCTCGCTCCCGCCCTTGGGGCCCTGGTCTTGTTTCTGTTCGGCCGCAACCTTTCCCGCCGGACGATTTCCACGCTCGCCTGCTCGACGGTCGCGGGCGCATTTGCCCTTTCCGTCGCCGCGACCATTCGTCTCCTTTCACCGACCGCGGCCGGGCAAAGCATCCTGATCCGCAAGCTTTTCACCTGGATATCGGCCGGCGCGTTCCGGGCCGACGCTGCCTTCCGCTTCGACCCGCTGGCGGCGGTCATGGCTCTCGTCGTCACCGGGGTCGGCCTGCTCATTCATATTTATTCGACCGGTTATATGTCCCGGGAACGCGACTACGGGCGGTATTTCGCCTGTTTAAATTTATTCACGTTCACCATGCTTCTTCTCGTCCTGGCCGACAACCTGGTTTTGATGTTCGTCGGCTGGGAGGGCGTCGGCCTCTGTTCCTACCTCCTGATCGGTTACTGGTTCGAAAAGCCGTCCGCGGCCGATGCCGGCAAGAAAGCCTTCCTCGTCAACCGGATCGGGGACGCTGGTTTCCTGCTAGGGATTCTCTTCCTGTGGTCCGCGGCCGGAACGACCTCCTTTCTCGGCCTGGAGAGCGCCGTCGCCGCGTCGGCGATCGCGCCGTCCCTGGCCACGCTGGCGGCTGTCCTGCTTTTCGTCGGGGCCGTGGGCAAGTCCGCCCAAATCCCGCTTCATATCTGGCTTCCCGACGCCATGGAAGGCCCCACCCCGGTCAGCGCCCTCATCCATGCCGCGACCATGGTCACGGCCGGCGTCTACATGGTCGCCCGGCTGAATTCGCTTTATTCGTCTTCCCCCGCAGCCGGCCAAATCGTCGCTCTCGTCGGCGCCCTGACCGCCGTCTATGCCGGGACCATCGCTCTCGTCCAAGACGACATCAAGCGGGTGCTGGCTTATTCCACGATTTCCCAGCTGGGTTATATGTTCCTCGGCTGCGGCGTCGGCGCCTACGCCTCGGGCGTTTTCCATCTTGTCACCCATGCCTTTTTCAAGAGCCTGCTTTTCCTGGCCGCCGGAAGCGTCAGTCACGCCCTTTCCGGCGAACAGGACCTGCGCCGGATGGGCGGTTTGAAAAAATATCTTCCCCGGACGACTCCCGTTTTTCTCGTCGGCGCGCTGGCGATCGCGGGCGTGCCGTTTCTTTCCGGGTTTTTCTCCAAGGACGCCATCCTCGTCTCCGCCTTCGCTCAGGGACGCACTTTCGTCGGGATCCTCGGGTTGGCCGGCGCGGTGCTGACGGCGTTCTACATATTCCGGCTGGTTTTCCTCGCCTTCTTCGGAAGAGAACGTTTCTCCGCCGAGGTCAAATCCCGTCTCCATGAATCCCCGGCCGTCATGACCCGGCCGTTGGCGGTCCTGGCCTTTCTTTCGGTCGTCGCCGGGTATGCGGGCCTGCCGGCCGCGCTCGGGAAAAAGGCGAACCTGTTTTCCCGTTTTCTCGAACCGGTCATCCGCCCCGCGGCCGAGGGACATCTGAGTTCGGGGGCGGAATGGACCCTCATCCTGGCTTCCACGGCCTCGGCCCTTTTCGGAATCTTCCTGGCGTTTCTCTTTTACGTCCGGAACACCGCGCTTCCCGTCAGCTGGGCCGCCCGGTTGCCCGGTCTTCATCGCCTTTTAAGCCGGGGCTGTTACGTCGACGAAATCTACGGCGCGCTCGTCGTCGAACCCCTCGTCCGCGGGTCGGAGGCGGTCTATCGCCGGTTCGACCTCGGGGTCGTCGACGCGGCCGTGGACGGCGCGGGCCAGACCGCCGGAGCTTTCGGCAAAGCCGCGGGCTTCCTCCAGACGGGATGGGTCAAGGACTACG
>CAYSGA010000329.1:0-2797 GCA_964430165.1 uncultured Eubacteriales bacterium | reverse complement strand
TGGCGATCAGGGCGATCGAGAAAACCATGACCTTGGCCGTGGAGACGAGCGACATGATGGTCGTCTTGACCTGGGCCATGGAGACGACCTGGACGTCGGGCAGGTCGTAGAGCTTGTTCTCCAGCTCGATGATGTTCGCTTCTTTTTTCACCTTGATCCCGACCGCGGTCACCTTACCCTCCTGGGCGAAATCCTTCTGGAGGGTCCGGATCGGGACGAAAATCGTCCCGTCGTCCTGGGTCCCGGAACGGCCCAGGATGCCGACGACGGTGTATTCAATGTTTTTTTCGATGACCAGGATCTTGTCGCCGACCTCGCGTTGTTCGAGCTCGGCCGCCTCGTAGCCCAGGACGGTCTCGTGGCCGTAAGGATCGGTAAACCAGGCGCCTTGCCGGAACTCGAGGAACGACTTCATAGCGGGGTAAGTGGCCGGGTCAATGCCCAGGTAGGCGGTGATCCCGCCGCTTTCGCCCTTGTTGGGATCGAACACGGCTTGCATCAGCATGGGCGTGATCTTCTCCACTTCAGGATTTTTCAGGATTTCGTCGAAGACCGCCTCGGGCATGTAACGGAGGCCGGTCCCGCCCTTGAGCATGAGGGTGGCGGCTTCGTAGGGACAGCCCTTGGCCGTCAGGAGAACCTGGAAGCCCATGTTGTCGATGTCCTTGTTGAGGGCTTCTTCGTAGCCGCGGTTGAAGCCGAAGAGGCTCGTCAGGACCCAGGCCGAAAGGCCGATCCCGAGGATGGTCAGAAGCGTTCGGGTCTTTTTTCGCAGGAGGTTTTTAGCCGCGACCTGGTAGATCGAAATGCGTTCTTTCATGGAAATTCCTTATTTCACGTGTTTTCCGCCGAGCAGAAACACGTCGCAGAGGATGAGATTTTTTTTCGTTCCGCGCAGGGCGGCCTTGAAATCGTCTTCGGCGTCCGGGGCCGGGTTTTTGATGGCTGCGACCCGGCTTCCTGGCCTGGTCGTTCCGGCCGCGGGGTCGTAGGCGTCGAAGTCCTCGAGGCCGAGACCGACGAACTGCCGGCCGAAGGCCGGGTCGCGGAGCAGGGCAGCCGACTGGTTGGTCAGCTTCTGAAAATAGAAGGCTTTAATCTTTCCTTCGAGGTCGAGGGCCAGGAAAACCTGGATCCCGCCGTACCGGCCCTTCTGGTTGACGCCGTGAATGAAGCCGATGAGGTCGGCGCTCTTGTAGATGCGGTACATCGTGTAAGGGACGTCGATCGTCTCGAACAGGCCTTTGTACGTGTCGCCCAACCGGGCTTCGATCTTCCGAAGGAGAGTTTCGCCGCCCTGGCGGGCGATCGAGACGTACTCGGTCTTGTATCCGGTGGACTCGGGAAACAGCCGCTTGACGTCGCGGTCCGGGTCGTTGAGCTCGCAGCCGACGGCGGCGGAGAGCGGAGTAAGAGTGAAGTGAGTGAGGAGGGCGAAGAGGAGGAAGGCCGTCGCCTTACGAGGTTGTCTCATCTCTTTGCTCCTCGGGAATTAAAAGGTGATCCCTTTGTAGTAATAAACCTGGAAGATGATGCGGGTATCGTTCATTTTGGGTTCATGCGCGATCATGGCTCGAAGCGTCCAATCGGGGTGGGCCAGGTAGGTCAAGCCGGCGGCATATTCGAAGTGTTTGGATTCAGACGCGAGGATGGCCGTCGGTTGAAATTCGAGTTTCAGGCGGTTCTCGTCCAGGAGCCCAAGGCCGATGCGCCAGGACGCGGCCAGCGTCCCCCGGCCGCCGCGCTTTCCGGCCATGACCTCAATCCGGTTTTCCAGATTGTTTCTCAGCCAGGTGATGTCGGCTGCGGCCATCGTGAAGTCAATCAAGCTTTCGCTCAGGACGGTGTACCCGGACACGTCGCGGAATTTGCCGGAGCCGAGGGAGAGGCCGGCGGTGATGTTGTCCTCGCTCAACACTCCGAAGCCGTAACGGCCGGAGAGAAAATAATTCCCGTTTATCTTTAAAGCCATGCCCGATCCCGCGGTCAGGGACAGGCCGTACTGTCCGCGGGCGGTGTCTTTTGCGAGGCCGACGCCCCAATCGCGGTCGAACCCGAACCCCAGCATGTTCAAAGAATGAAGGAGGAGGGCGTGGTTGTCGAGGATTGAAGAAAGGCCGAACGCCGGGCGGTTGTGGCCGATCCAGACGTCAAACGGACGTGTCTTGAACTTCAGGAAGGCGTTGTAGAGTTGGGGCTCGAAGGTTTTTTCTCCCTCGGAATTCCAGGCCAGCCGGGCCTGGACGGAGAGGACGGCGATATCGCCGGTTTGACCGGAGAAGCGCCGGACGTAGTCGAAGCCCAGGCCGGGCTTCTGCATGGTTTCCGTCGGGCTCATCGAATAGGCGATAACCTTGCCGTCGCCCGAAGAATATCCCGCGACGCCTTGGATCTCGAGGAAGAAGAGGGAGGTGGAGGCGTTGAGGAGAGGGGCGGGGAGTATCGTCAGAACGAGGATCGGGATGAAAGAAGCGCCGGAGAATAAATGCTTTTGTTTCGGATCCGACGGTTTGGCTCTCAATTTTTCTTCCAAGTCTTTCACCCGATCAGACCTCGAATCGTATGATTCCGTGAAAGACGGGTTGATCGTTCAGCCGGAAAACGACCCGGATTTCCCAATCGCCCGGCATGACGACGTTGACCGGAAGGAGGTAGTCGTTTTTCCGGTTCAATTTAAACTCCACGTCGCCCGAGTCGTGGACGCCGCGCATCGAGGGCATATCGGAGCGGCCCATGGCTTTGTAGGGAACGACCTGGTTGTTATTCTTGTCGAAGATCTGGATTTTGAGGATGACCA
>CAYSGA010000328.1:0-2800 GCA_964430165.1 uncultured Eubacteriales bacterium | reverse complement strand
GAAAAAGGCCGAGGCCGAGGCCCGCGAGGCCAACCGGGCCAAGAGCGAGTTCCTGGCCAACATGAGCCACGAGATCCGGACACCGATGAACGGCATTTTCGGCATGACCGAACTGGCCCTTGAAACGAACCTGTCGCCCGATCAGCGCGAATACATGGAGGCGGTCAAATCGTCCGCCGATTCGCTCATGACGATCATCAACGACATTCTCGATTTCTCGAAAATCGAAGCCCAGAAGATCGAACTGGAGAAAATCCCCTTTCACCTGCGGGACACCGTCCACGCGGCCGTCGCGGGGGTCGCCCTCCTGGCCGAAAAAAAGAATCTGGAGTTGGCCTATTCGGTCCCGGGCAACGTTCCGGACGGGTTGATCGGCGATCCCGGCCGGTTTCGCCAGGTCCTGACCAATCTCCTGAGCAACGCCATCAAGTTCACGAACCAGGGCGAAGTCGTCGTCTCCATCGACGTGGTCCAGCGGACCAACGACCAGGTCCGGCTCCACGTCCAGGTCAAGGACACGGGGATCGGGATTCCGACCGAAAAGCGGCGCCTTGTTTTCGAGGCCTTTGCCCAGGCCGACACGTCCACGACCCGCATGTACGGGGGGACGGGGCTGGGCCTGACGATTTCCAACCAGCTCGTCGCCCTGATGAAAGGAAAGCTCGACGTCGAGAGCGAAGTCGGCAAGGGCAGCGCCTTCTTCTTCACCGCCGAGTTCGGCCTTCACCATGAAGAAGGGAAGGCGGCCACCCCGCTGCGTCTTTCGGACCTGAAGGACCTGCCCGTTCTGGTCGTGGACGACAACGCCACCAACCGGAGAATTCTCTACGAGATGCTGTCCCATTGGGGAATGAAACCGGTGACGGTCGATGGCGCCCCGGCCGCCTTCCAGGCGCTCCAACAGGCCCACATCGAGGGACGCCCCTTCCGGCTGATTCTGACCGACGCGAACATGCCGGGAATGGACGGCTTCGACCTGGCCGCCAAAATCAAGGAGGAGCCGAATTACAAAGACATCCTCATCATGATGTTGAGTTCCTCGGGATTCCGGGGAGACTCGTCCCGCTGCCGCGACCTCGGCCTGGCCGCCTACCTGACGAAGCCGGTCAAGCAATCGCTCCTTCTCGACGCGGTGATGATGGCGCTCGGCGACAAGGAGGAAATCTCCGGGCAGGACCGACTGATCACCCGCCATTCGATCGCCCAAAACCGCTCCCGCTACAACGTCTTGCTCGCCGAAGACAACGTCATCAACCAGAAACTGGCCATGAGGATCCTCGAAAACCGCGGACACAAAGTGACGGTCGTCGAAAACGGAGAGGAAGCGTTGGCGGCCGTGGAAAAAAGCGCCTACGACGTCGTCCTGATGGACGTCCAGATGCCGAAGATGGACGGTTTCCAGGCAACGCGGGAAATCCGGCGGCGGGAGGTCACGACCAAGAGCCGTCAGCTGATCATCGCCATGACCGCCCACGCCATGGTCGGAGACAGGGAGAAGTGCCTGGAGGCGGGGATGGACGGCTACATTTCCAAACCCTTGAAACCCCTCGACCTTCTCCGGACGATCGACGAACTCCTCGCCCATCGCTCCGGCGAACAAAGCGAGGAAATGGTCCTGGCGGCCGAGGCGGAGAAAGCGGAGACGATTCCCGCCTGACGACGGCCGGAGGGATTTTTACGGGACGATATCAAAAGACGGGACGGCCCGGGAATTCGCCGGGTCAGCGTCCGGCCATGAGTCGATAGAGGCGCTCGGGCGAAGTCCCGAAGGCCGTCGCCAGGTTCTCCAGACTCCGGGACGCGTCGTCGACGCGATACCCCGCCCGGGCCAAGCGGTCCTTCGCCTCCTCCACGGTCACGGGAACGCCGAGACAGAGTTCGGCGAGGCTTCGTTCGGCGGCGTCCGCCGACGGCGGGGGGACGTCGACGGCGAGAGAGCCCTCCTTGATCGCGGCCCGGGCGTCCATCAGCTTCCAAAGCGGCTTCCACCGGCCGATCGCTCCGGCCGTCAAAACGACGACAAGAATCAAGGCGGCCGCGAATTCGGCCTTCGCCCCAAAGAGCGCCGAAGCCGTCCGGCGGAGATATCCCCGGAGAGCTTTCCAGTTCAAGACGACATGCAGGACGCAAAACGCGATCAGGGAGAGAACCGAAAGGATATGAATTCCCTCCCAGCCCTTTTTATCGAGGCTTAAAAATGACCAACCGGCCCAAGCCGCCACGCTCCCTTCCGGGCGGAAATACATGACGACCCCGGAAGAAGCGGCGACGAGAAAAGACCAGAGGAGACCGAAAGAGGCGAAGGCGCGGAAACGGAAGCGTTTTCTTCCCGGATTCGATCGGCCGTTGGTCATGATTATTCCTCCCCCGTGGGGCATGGGGACGGGTTCTCCGTACCCCGCTGATAAACCCGTTCATCCGGACGAGGCAAAACGCGTTGAAGAGAAAGTATCGCGTCGGCCGGCCGTCGGTCATTGTAATCGATCGATCCCGGGAAATCTACAGACCGGTTTGGAGCAGAGGCGGGATTTCGCTACAATAACCCCGAACGGCGGAAATTCATCGAGGACGGAACCCATGAAAAGAATGATGAGACACATCTGGCGGAAACGGCTCATTCTCGGCCTCCTTACGATCGCCGCCCTGGCGGGCCCGGCGACCGCCTCAGAAACCGGGGAAATCAAGGGAAAAGTCACCGACGAAAACGGCCTGGCCCTGCCCGGCGTGGAAATCCGGGCCGCCGGCCCGGCCCTCCAGGGTGCGCGGATCGTCTTTTCGACGAAAGAAGGAGTCTTTCAAT
>CAYSGA010000327.1:0-2801 GCA_964430165.1 uncultured Eubacteriales bacterium | reverse complement strand
TTCATCGTCCAGGACCAGGAGCCGCTAGTGTTGACCGGAATCACCCATAGATAGACTTCGTGGCGGACGCCGTCGACATCCACTTCCGAGGAGGCGTCCGGTTTCCAGTTTTCCATGGCAAAATTATGGGAAACGACCCGGGCCCCCGGCCGCAGCTCCCGGAGAAGGCGCGGCCGGAGCCGGAGGTTGATCGTGGTCAGGAGGAAAAGCGAGACGACCGTCGCTTCGCGGATATCGGCCTGGAAAAGATCGCCCGTACAGAATTTGACCCGGTCGGAGACGCCGGCGCTGGAGGCGTTGGCTTCGCTTTCCCGGATGCGCTCCGGGTCGAGGTCGATGCCGACCCCCCGGGCGCCGTATTTTTGGGCCGCCCCGATCACGATCCGCCCGTCCCCGCATCCCAGGTCGTAGAGGACGTCGGTTTTACTCACTCCGGCCATGTTCAGCATTTCCTCGACCACCGGGAATTTGGTCGGGACATAAGGGACGTCCAGAATCCGGTTCTGAGCGGACGCCGGCGCGGGCGGGAAAAGCGATGCGGCCAGAACAAAAAGCAAAAGGACGCGCGTATTCATGTAGAAAATCCGGCTCTCTTCGCAGAAGACGATAGCACAGGGTTATGGGGAAGACAAGGGAAGGGGAGCGCTCTAAGGCATGATGCTTTCCGGTTTGACCCTGCCGGGCGCGTCGTCGTCGAAACCGGTCGTTTCGGCGACGACATACAACGGGCGTCTTTTGACTTCCCGGTATTGACGGCCGAGGTAAAGCCCGAGGATTCCCAGCGAGATCATCTGGATGCCGCCGATGAACAGGACGGCCAGGATCAAGGACGTCCATCCGGAAACGAGCATCTCGGGATGACGGATTTTCCCGATCAACACCCTCAGGGCCATGACGAACGAAGCCAGGGTGATCAGAAACCCGAGATACGCGCTGATTTTCAGGGGCTTGTCCGAGAAGCTCAGGATCCCGTCGAAGGCGAACCGGATCATTTTTTTAAAGGTAAATTTCGTTTTGCCCGCGTACCGCCGGTCGCGGCGGTAGGGAACTCCGACCTGGGTGAATCCGGCCCAGCTCACAAGCCCCCGGAGATAACGGTTTTCCTCGCGGATTTCCCGCAACGTGTCGACCACCCGGCGGTCCAAAAGACGGAAATCACCCGCGTCGATGGGCATCCGGATGTCGCTGAGAAGCCGGATGAGACGGTAGAACACCTTGGCCGTCAGGAGCTTGAAGGGATTTTCGCCCCGTCGCTTTTCCCGGACTCCGAAGACGACCTTGTTCCCCTCCTCCCATTTGCGGAGCATGTCCGGGATGACCTCCGGCGGGTCCTGCAGGTCGCCGTCGATGATGGCCAGGACGTCCCCCCGGGCGTAATCCAGGCCGGCGGTGATGGCGAATTGATGGCCGAAGTTCCGGGAAAAGGAAACGACCTTGACCCGGGGGTCGTGTCGGCTCAATTCCTTGAGAAGGGTCCCCGATCCGTCCCGGCTGCCGTCGTCGATAAACAGAATTTCATGGTCGACGCGGTTTCCGAGTCCGACCAGCACGTTTTTCATCCGCCGGTAAAACTCGGGGATGACCTTTTCCTCGGAATAAACGGGAACGACGATGGAAAGGAGCGTTCGCCTATTCATTTCAACCTCCTGAGCCTGAAGGACGGGCGTTTGGACAGCAGGGCCCATCCGACGGCTCCCCCGAGGGTTTGTCCGGCCAGGACGATGGTATTTTGCAGCAGGCAGGCGGCGACCGCCGTTGACGGATCGGCTCCGAACAGGCGAAAGACTCCCGCGGCCAGCAGTTGAGGACCCCCGAATCCGGCGATCCCGGTGGGGAGGAGAATCGAAGCCGTGGTCAGCGGTATCGCGGCGAGAATGACCGGAAAGGGAAGCGGACGGTCCGCGGCCCGTGAGGCGAAGTACAACGTGAGGGGATTGAGCAGGGCCGCGGTCAGACTGAGAAGAAGCGGGACAAAATCGCGGTTTTTCCGGACTCGGAATTCCTTCAAAGTTTCGAGGAGCCGGAAAATGCCCTGGGCCGCGCGACGGAAAAAGCCGCCCGGCGCGGGAGAGGGGGCTTCATCATCGCCGGACGAGGCCGGGGCTGACCCGGATGCCCGCCCGACCAGGCGCTGGAGCCGGCGGTTCGGCCGGAACGGCGCCGCCAGGGCGGCCAGGCCCAGGATCAACGAGACCGCCGCGAGGAACAGGACGGCGACGTCGAATCCCCGGCCGATCCTGTTGAAGACGAGAAGATAAAACCCGGCCAGCCCGCCGACGGCGAACACGGCGCCCAGGCCCAGAAGCCGGTCGATGATGACGGCCAGGCCGAGTCGGCCCTTCGCTCCCGACCCCGAAATCGCCCCATCCGGTTGTTTTTCCTCCGCGATTCCGGCCACCACTCCGAACCGGAGGATTTCGGTCATGGCCAGCGAGCCGGGCAGCCATTGGCCGACGGCCTGCCCGATCAGGTTGGCGGCCAGGACGTCCCGGAACGGGGCCGGGGTCCCGAAGGCCTTCATCAAACGATAAAAACGGACTGCGCCGACGAGAAGCAATCCGAGAAGACTCGCGACGACCAGCCCGATCCACGGCCCTCCCCGGCGAAACGCCGACCCGACCGGCTCCAGGTTGAGATATCCGAGATGATGAAGGATCCAGAGGGACCCGATCCCGATCACGATCATCGCCGTGATCCGAAGAGCGAGGTGTCCGGGTTTTCGCGGGGGATTCATAGGGGCCGGCTCTTCGCGGCGGCGCTCTTGAAAACTTTCTCGACCTCGGCCCACACGGCCGTCTGTT
>CAYSGA010000326.1:0-2810 GCA_964430165.1 uncultured Eubacteriales bacterium | reverse complement strand
CGGCCCATCCCCTCGAGGGTCGTGATGATTTCCATTTTCCTTTTTTCGCTCCGGGTGAAGGCCGAACCGTCAGGTTCGTTTCACTACTTTTTTGGAACCGCGTTTTAACTGCCGGGCCGCCTCGGGTTTCAGATGGTAGGAATGCTTTTCGTCCGGGAACACTCCCGACCGGACGTCGTCGCGGAAGCGTCCGACCGCGTCGGAGATCACCCCGTGAAGGTCGGCGTACGCTTTTACGAATTTAGGCAGATAACCTCCATGACAACCGACCAGGTCGTGAAAAACGATGATTTGGCCGTCACAATGCGGTCCGGCGCCGATGCCGATGGTCGGAATCCCGATCGAGGACGTAACTTCCCCGGCGACTTCCGCCGGGACGCATTCCACGACCAGGGCAAAGGCCCCGGCGCGTTCGACCGCCCGGGCTTCGCCGATGATGCGGCGGGCCTCGACAGGCGTCGTTCCCTGGACTTTGAATCCGCCGAAACGGCCGACGGCCTGGGGCGTAAGCCCGACGTGGCCAAGCACGGGGATGTCCGCCTCGACCAGCGTCTCAATCAAACGCAACCGCCGGGGCGAGGCGCCTTCGATCTTGACGGCATCGGCCCCTCCCTCCTTGATGAAGCGGCCGCCGTTGGCCACCGCCTGGGCTTCGGAAAGATGGTAGGACATGAACGGCATGTCCCCCGCGACCAGGGCTCTCCGGGCGGCCCGGGCCACCGGCTTCGTGTGGTGGATCATTTCGTCCATCGTCACGGGAAGCGTGTTTTCGTAACCCAGGAGGACCATGCCGAGGGAATCCCCGACGAGGAGGATGTCCACCCCGACGGCGTCCATGATCGAAGCGACGGCGTAATCGTAGGCCGTGATTGAAACGATTTTCTCGCCCGTCCCTTTACGGGCTCGGAGGGACGGGATCGTCACCCGGGATTGTTCTTGAACGGTCATGTTCGGTCCTTTCTCCCCACCCCGTCCTTGACTCGGGGTTGGGGTAAAGTCAGCGTTTTTTCGTCGCCGCACCCTCGAAACTCGAGGGGACGTAGTACAACGACGTTTTTTTCATTCCAACGATCTGGTCGATCAGGTCCTCGAGGTGATCCTCGCGGGACGCGTCGAGTTCGTCGGACTTGACGACGAGCAGCGGCGTGGCCTGGTAATTGAAAAAGAAATAATCGTAGGCTTCGATGAGGTCCTGGAGATATTTTTCTGAAATGTTCCGGTCGAGCGGCGTGCCTTGCCGGGAAATCCTCCGCATCAGGGTGGGCAGGCCGATTTGCAGGTAGATGACGAGATCGGGCTTGGGAACTCGTTCGGCGAACACGCCGTAGATTTTGTCGTAAACGACGAGCTCGTCGTCCGAGAGCGTCTGATACGCGTAAATTTTGTCCTTTTCGAAAATATAATCGCAAATAATCCGTTCTTCGAAGAGTTCCCGTTGGACGAGCCGGGATTGCTGATGATAACGGTTGACGAGGAAAACGAGCTGGGACAGGAACGCGGCGCCGTCCTTCTCGTCGTAGAAATCCTTGAGATACGGGTTGTCGGCTTTATCCTGGACGATCTTTCCGCCCAGCCGCTGGGCCAGAAGGCCGGCCCATTGCGTTTTTCCGCAATGGAAAACGCCTTCCAGGGCGATATGCCTGAATTCTCCTGTCCGGCCTTCGATCATCGGTTGTCTTTCCCCTTTTTTTATAACGGAGAACCCCGGCGAAGTCAACGAGGAACCGTTAAATATTGATCCGGATGGGCAGGATGACCGTCGTGATCCCCTTCCAGCGCAGCTCCTGCTGGATGGCGAAACCCGTTTCATTGTGGAGGAGGCGGTGGATCATCCCCGTCTGACGGAAAACGGACTGCCCGGCAAAGACGACCGAATCCGGAAATTCTTTGGCCACGGCCTCGATAAGCGTGGAGGCCGTGGCGACGATGTCCGTCCCCAGTTCATAGCGCGATTCGGCCGGAAAACCGAGGCGCCGGGACAGGTCGACATATTTGGCCAGGGCTTCGCGGGCTGAAGTCTCGAGGCCGGAGACCGCCTCGGAGTCTTTGAACGAACCCACGTCGACTTCGGCGACCAGGACAAAAATAAACTGCTTGTACAAGCCCCGGAAGGTTCGCAGGATCGACAAAAACGTGTGGACGCCGAATCCGGTATAGCCGTTGACGAGTTGGACGGCGGTCGTCGCCTTCCGGTTGACCGGATTGGAATTGACCGGGCCGTCGATAGGCAGGTTCAGCAGTTCGTCCAGTTCGCGGACCCCTCCCCGGACCTTATTGTAATGCCGGCGTGTCAGGAAGCATAGACCGACAACGATCCCCGTGATCAGAAACGTCAGCCATCCGCCGAGAGCAAACTTTTCGATCGAGGTGATGACGAGAATCGTCAAGCAAACGGCCAAGCCGACGATATGGAGCGGGAGGTATTTCTTCCATTTCGGTTCGGCGGCCCGGTTTCGGATAAAAAACCGGGACATACCGAGTTGACTGAGAGAAAAGGTCAGAAAGACGTTGATTGAGTACATGACCACGAGCGTCATGATGTGGCCGCGGGAGTAAAGCAGGAGCAGGATCGCCGCCCCACCCATCAATAGAACGCCGTTCTGGATCGTGAAGCGGCTGGAAAGGGAGGCGAAGCGGTGAGGAAACCAGTAATCGACGGCCATGTTGGCCATGACCCGGGGCCCGTCGAGGAAGCCGGCCTGCGAAGCCACGAGAAGGAGAGCCCCCTCGGAGAAAATCGTGATGAAAGCCAGGATCCCGCCGATGGACCATCGGCCGAACACGCCGTCGGCCAGAACGGCGTTGAGCGT
>CAYSGA010000325.1:0-2813 GCA_964430165.1 uncultured Eubacteriales bacterium | reverse complement strand
CGGGAAAAAATTGGCACCACCCGGACAACCTGCCGCTTGGCCAGCTCGTGGCCGTCGATTATGATAATTCCCTTCCCTACAACGTCGCGGCGGGACTGCAGGATAACGGGTCGGTGGTGGCGCCATCCACCAAAAAAGGCGGGTCAGCGATCCGGCTCGAGGACTGGACCCCGGTCGGAGGCGGCGACGGGATGATGAACGTCTTCGACCGGGCGACGAACCGGTTCCTCTACAACGAAAGCCAATTCGGGGCGCTGCAGCGAATCGATCTGGTCACGGGCGAACGGAAGGGCATCGTCTATAAAAAGACGGGGATGCGGTTCAACTGGAACTCGCCGCTTATCGTCTCGGCCCACTCACCCGACACGATTTATCATGCCGGCAACATCGTCGTAAAATCGGCCAACCGCGGCGAAGCGTGGACCGAGATCAGCCCCGACCTCACGACCAACGACCCGGCCAAACTTCCGACCGGCTCGGGCGGCGACGGCAACATCCAGGCCTGCACGATCACCTTCCTGGCCGAGTCGAAGCTCGCTGCCGGCGTCCTCTGGGCGGGAACGGACGACGGGCTTGTCTGGGTGACCAAAAACGACGGCAAAGACTGGACGAAGGTCAGCGACAAGATCGCCGGCAACCCCGGCACCTGGGTCAGCCGGGTCGAGGCCTCGCCTTCCGACCCGGCCACGGCCTACGTTTCCTATTCGGGATTCCGGAACGACGATTTCCGGCCGTTCCTTTACAAGACGACGGATTACGGCGAGACCTGGACCTCGATCGCCGGGAACCTCCCGAATGAGACGATCAACGTCGTCCGCGAGGATCCGCGGAACCCGAACCTTCTTTTCATCGGGACCGACGGCGCGGTCTACGCCTCCCTGGACGGCGGAAAATCCTGGACAAAGATGAAAGGGAACATGCCCTCCCAGCCGGTCCATGACCTCCAGGTCCATCCGCGCGAACGGGACCTGATCGTGGCCACCCACGGCCGGAGCGCCTGGATTGCCGACATCTCGGCGATTGAGGAAATCACGCCCCGGGTCCTGGCCGAGGACGTCCATCTGTTTTCGATCGAGCCCGGTTATCAGTGGTCCGAAATTCTGCCCAGGCAGACCTTCTCGGCCAATTTCAGTGGAAAGAGCGAACCGCTCGGCCTGGCGATCAATTACTATTTGAAAAAGAAGCCGGCGGGCGAGGTCGCGATTCAAATCTTCCAGGGGAGCTTGAAAATCAACGAGTTCAAGGGGACGGCCGAGCCGGGCCTCAATTCCGTTCTTTGGACCATGACCCGGGCCCGGGCCGGCGGAGTCCCGCCGGCCACGGCCCAGTCGGCCGCGGCAATCGACCCCGATTCCATCCCGGAGGAATACCGGGAGCGATTCCTGAGAATGCGCTCGGGCCCGCCGGCCGGCGAGGGCATCTACAAAGTCGTCCTGACGGTCGACGGCAAGTCGGTTTCGGAGACGGCCGAAATCAGGCGGGACCCGGGCCGGGCGAAGTAAAAGAACTGTCGATTTTCTTCCGCTTTTATTTTAGCGGCGGGGGAGTGAAACAAATCTTCTGCAGCGGAAGTCTATTTCTGTAAGCGGGCCTTGAATCAGGCCCGTGAAATAAATTGAGTCGAGTCGAGGGAGGGGGGATGATGCGAAGGGCGAAAATAACTCCCGGAATTCTTTTTCTTTTAATAATTCTGGCCGTGGCGGGTTACTTAATTATTCTAAAAAAAGCCCCCCCCGGATTTGAAGCTCAAGCGGAAACAAGACAGGCCGTTGGGCCGGAATCACCGTCCCCCGGCTCGTTGGAGGCCGCTTCCGACGTGGCCCCGCTTCCGGTCAAGGCCGTGGCCGCCCGTCGCGGCGACCTGGTGTTGACCCTCAAATCGCCGGGCGAAGCTTACACGGAACGGAAGGTCGTTTTAAAAATGGAAGTCGGGGGGCTGATCAAGAACCTGTCCGCCCGGGAAGGCCTGCGTGTCCGGGAAGGCGACGTTCTGGCCGAGATCGATGACTTCGAGTATCGCCTGAGCCTGGAAAAGCTCGAAGCGATGCGGCTGAAATATCTTTCGGAACTGCAACTGGAAAAACAATTCGCCGTCGCCGACCAGGAGGCCTCCCCGGAAGCCCTGGCTAACCTGATGAAAATCCAGGCGGAGTATGAAGCGGCGCGGGTTTCGTTTCAGGCCGGAAAGATCGCCGCGGCCGACCTGGAGCGGATCCGGCGGGAATATGATCTTGCCCTGATCGACGCCGGCCGGAAAAAAGACGAAATCATCGCCACGACAAAAGGCCTGACTGGGGCCGAGATCGACGTCAAGACGGCCAGGCGAACCCTGGAGAAGACCGTCCTCCGGGCGCCTTTTCCGGGAATTCTGACCGACATAAAGGTTTCTCCCAGGGAGCGGGTCGAAGGCGGCTGGGAGATTTGCACACTTGTAGATCCAAGCCGGATGAAGATCAAGGCAAAAGTTATGGAAAGCGAAATTGGCAAGATAAGACCCGGACGACAGGTCGACCTGCGATTCAGTGCCTACCCGGGAAAGGCCTTCAGAGGTGTGGTCGAATCCGTCGGTCCGATCGTGGATGCCGAGGATAAAACGTGTCCGGTTTTCATCGCGGTGACCGATTCGCGGGAAGAGATCAAACCTGGAATGTACGCCGAGGTCGAAATAGCCGCCGAAATTTATCCGGACAGGTTGCTCGTCCCGCAGGACGCGATTCTCGTCCGGGGCGGTCGGAAATTGGTCTTCGTCGTGGACAACAATTTGGCCAAGTGGCGATATGTCGACGTCGGTTGGGAAAACGAGTGTTTTGTCG
>CAYSGA010000324.1:0-2849 GCA_964430165.1 uncultured Eubacteriales bacterium | reverse complement strand
AGTCGCGCTCAACGATCGAATCCGACCAGGTGTCGGGAGGCGCGTCGAGGACGCGATGGGCCATGGCCAGAACACGCAGGGCCTGGTCCGAGAGATGGTCGATCATGCGATCAATACGGGCCCGGTCGTCCTTGTGAATCGGCCGGGGCCGGCCGTTTTCCATGATCCGGGTGCACCGGTCGAGAAGGATGTCGGGGGCGCCCTTGACATAGGCCGTCAACGAGCCGACGTGTTCGGCCCGGCGGATGATGGACATCAGTTTCCGCTCGGAATCGAACGGGATTTCCTCGACAAACGAGTTCCGCGACTCCAATTCGGATTTGAAAAGGCCCGCTTTGGCCGCGGCCGTCAGGAGGGCTCCTTCCGTCGGGTCTCCGAGGATGACCCAGCGGCCGTTTTTTTGGACGAGCTCGGCACCGTTGCATAAAACGGCGGCCTCGAAACAGGCCCGCAGGTCGGGATCGTCACCGGCCGAAACCGGTCGTTCGTCCCGGGTGAAACTCCCGGACGGCTCGTATCCGATCCCCCCGACCTGGGTCAAACCGGCCGGCGTCCAAACCGAACGGACCGTCATTTCGTTTTTCGTCAGCGTCCCGGTCTTGTCCGAACAGATGACCGACGCCGAACCCAGGGTCTCGACGGCCGGGAGTTTTCGGATCAGGGCGTTCCGCTTGACCATCCGCTGGACGCCGAGGGCCAGGGCGATCGTGACGACGGCCGGAAGGCCCTCGGGGATCGCGGCCACGGCCAGGCTGACCGAGGTGAGAAACATGTCCAGCAGATTGCCGCCTCGTAAAATCTCGAGGCCGAAGACCAGGGCGACGAGCCCGAAACAGGCGTAAACGATGAATTTTCCGAATTGTTCCAGACGTTTTTGCAGAGGGGTGCTTTCCCTTGAAATCGACTGGATCAGCCCGGCGATGCGGCCGAGTTCGGTGTTCATCCCCGTTTCGACGATCAAGGCCCGGCTCTTGCCCGAGACGACCGACGTGCCCATGTAGACCATGTTGGCCCGGTCGGCCAGGGGGACTTCTCCCTCGTCGAGGGCGACCTGAGTCTTGGCAACCGGCGTCGATTCCCCGGTCAGGCTGGCTTCCAGAACGGCGAAGTTCGGGGTGTGTTGGATGACCCGTCCGTCGGCCGGAATGTTGTCCCCGGCTTCCAGTTCGACGAGGTCACCGGGCACCAGTTCGGCCGTGGGAATGGAGGATTTGTTCCCGTCTCGGATCACCCGAGAAAAGGGAGAAGCCAGCTTGCGGAGGGCCTGGAGCGACCGCTCCGCTCGGTGCTCCTGGACGAAACCCAGGATGGCGTTGAGGACGACGATGGCCACAATCGCGGCGGCATCCACCCACTCCTTCAGAAATCCCGAAACGAGGGCCGCCCCGATGAGGACCCAGATCATGAAATCGGCGAATTGCTCGAGAAAAATCCGGAACGGCGTCCGGCCTTTCTGCTCGCGGAGCTGATTCGTCCCAAATTTCAAGCGGCGGTCGGCCGGGGCCGATTCCGGGAGACCGGAGCGGAGGTCGGTTTCCAACTGCCGGGCCGTCGTTTCCGAATCAAGATGCCACCACTTTGTCATAACCGTTCTCTTTCCCGTAGATTGACCTGAGGATACCGTCAGGGTGGTCGGATATTATACAAAAGGCGGCCGCCGTTGGCCAATCCGCGCAGCGCGACGGAGCCGCGTCTCCCTGTCGGCCGATGAGCGCGTTTTCGCGGTCACCCCGCTCGGAGTTGGGGAACGAGACTTTTCACTCAAGGAAAAGCTATATATCGGGCCGGCCGGTTCGTGCAAGCGGAAACCCCGGGAGGGCCTGGTCGAGGGGAACCCTCCCCGACCCTGGCAGGACCCGGCGATTGAAGCCGCCCGGCTCGCCCCCTCGGCTCGCAACCGCCAGCCCTGGTGGTTCGTCCTGGCCCCGGATTCGATCACCATCCTCCGGGACCCCGGACCGGACGGAGACCGTTATCCGAAAAGCCTGGACTGTGGAATTGCCATGCTCCATGTCGAATTGGGAGCCCGGTCCGCGGGAGTCAGCGGCGCGTGGACGTTCCTTGCTCCCCCGGCGGTCGCCCGGTTTGAAGTGAAATGACGGTTCCCACTTTTCTGTGAAGTCCGGGAATATTCGTATCCGACCTGTCGAGAAATCTCCTGATAGCTGGGATTGCTTCTCTTCATTTCCAAGAGGTTTTTAATCGTTTCTTCGATCATTTTCATCCAAGTTTTCTAAAAATCCTGCGTACGGGTGACGCGGAGATGCCCCCCCGCAGCGCCAGGGGTTCCCCACGGGGGGATGGGTGGCGCGAGGAGGGGCGCTTCGCGGCAGGACCCATGCGCAGGAAACCATTGCACTTTTTCGCGTTCCGTCTATAATAAGCGTTCCTCATCGGGGAGTAGCGCAGCCTGGCTAGCGCACAGCGTTCGGGACGCTGGGGTCGTGGGTTCGAATCCCACCTCCCCGACCATCACCCTCAATCCCATTTTTGACGGATTCCGGGTCGAGGCGGAGCGTTCAGATGATGATTCGAGATATCCGGGGGCAATGGCGGGGCCGGACCGGCGAACACCGGACGTTCCTCGCCTTGAAGCACCGCAATTACCGGCTCTGGTTCTGGGGCCAGCTGACTTCGTTGTTCGGCAGTTGGATGCAGTCCACGGCCCTGGGATTCCTGGTGTTTGAATTAACAAAATCCCCGGCGTTTCTCGGACTGGTCGGATTCGCGGCCGGCGTCCCGACCTGGCTGTTCATGCTGCCGGCCGGCGTGGTGGCCGACCGCGTACCCCGCCGACGGGTGATGATCCTCACCCAGACGTCGATGATGGTCCTGGCCCTGCTCGCGGC
>CAYSGA010000323.1:0-2879 GCA_964430165.1 uncultured Eubacteriales bacterium | reverse complement strand
CGAGGAAATACTTGTTTTGAACGATCCCGCTAATCTCCATGGAAACCAGCCTGATCCGGTCCCGAAACGAAAACCGGACCCGCCGCATTTCCGGAGCCGCTTTCATCCCGGCGTCCAGGAATGACTTGAGGTCGATCGCCCGGACCGGACCGAAAAGCACGCGGAACCCCGTCCGCTTGGCGACTTCGGGGGCGGAGACGCCGGGCGCGCCCAGTTGGGGAAAAATCAACGTCCGGTGGGATACGACCTTTTTAAGGCCGGTCGCTTCGACCCGGCGCACGACCTCGCCTGTTCCGAACGTTCCCTTGCCCGCGGCGCACCAAACGTTGATGCCTTGCGTGTCAAGAACCATGATCCAGGCGTTCACTCCCGGCGAAGCCGCGCGCAGGAAATCGAAGCTCATTTTGTAATTGGCCGTAACGAAAACCGGGGACCAGGGATCGGGCGCGCCGAGAGCATAGAGTCCGGGCTCGATCGCGTACTGGGAGCGACCAATCCCCCAACGGGCCCGGAGCGTCCCCCGGCGGTCGCGAGCTCTGAGACGGGAGGAGACGACCGGAATTTCGCCGGCCGGCATGGTTATCCGGCCGGTCGTGAACTTCGCGGCGTCCACATAAAGAGAAGAACGATCGGACGATGGGCCCCCGCAGCATTCTTCGCCGCAGGAGCAATTCTCGTTATTCAGTTTCGACGCGTTCGGGATCTTGAGGACGGGCATGGCACTCTTTTTCTTTATACCGCATTCTCTCGATTCGATGCAATTTCGCCGGACCCGAACGAAAAGACCGCCCCGCCGATGGCGTCCTTGACTTAGCCGGTTTTCGAGAATATATTTTCAATGCATGGGAATAATCGGGATTCAATCCGGGAGGGAACGTCTTTTTCGCTCCGCGGAACCTCGCCAAGATTCCCGGCTTTCAAGGAGGAGGGAAAAATGAGATTCGGGAAAATGAGACTGCCGGGCGTGTTCCTGCTCGCGGCCGTCGCCCTGTGGGCCCTGCCGCCGGCGGGGCTTGCCCAACAGGAGAAAAACAAAGCCGCGATTGATCACCTGAGAAAAACGGCCTGGGACGAGGGTCAGGTGCAGGTGATCGTCGGTTTCGCCGTCCCGGAAATCGAACATCTGACCGCCGTTTCGACACGATTCTGGGGCCTGGACGAAACGACGGAGATCGCCGTGGAGAGAGGTCACGCCGACGAAGCTCTGACAATGGCCATCGAATATGCCTCCTGGAAGATCCTGGCCGACCTCCAGGGAACGGACTACGAAGTCCTTGCCCGCTACGATTACATCCCCTTCATCGCCCTGCAGGTCTCGCCCAACGCCCTGGCCGTCCTGGAAAATTCCCCGAACGTCCTGGGCATTGAAGAGAACCGGGCCTGGAAGCTGATCGAACCTCCCCAGGAGAATGGGGAGGGCGAAAAGGGCGGCGGAATAATCGATGACTCCCGGGTCGACCCGATGCTGGACGACACGGCGACGCTCGTCGGAGCGGCCGCCGTCTGGGCCATGGGATACACGGGAGCCGGCTGGTACGTGGCCGTCCTCGACACCGGCATCCGCCGGACCCACCAGTTTTTCACCGGGAAAACCATCATCGAGGCCTGCCGTGCGAGCGGACGGGACGGCAATCCGGGAAACGGCGGGGACTGCCCCAACGGCCTGGCCTCCCAGAACGGCGCCGGCTCGGCCGTTCACTATTCCAACACATACTCCGGCTTCGACCACGGAACCCATGTCGCCGGCATCGCCACCGGCAAATATGGCACTTTAGCCGGCATGGCCAAGGGAGCCGGGATCATCGCGGTCAAGATCTTCTCGAAATTCACGGCCGCCGATTGCGGCGGCTCTCCGTGCGTTTCGGCCTATGATGTGGACATCATCGCCGGCCTGAACTACATTTATTCGCTTCGCGACACCTACCACATCGCCTCGGTCAATATGAGCTTAGGCGGAGGAAAATACCCATCCTTCTGTGACACCGCCAACAGCTCTATGAAAACGGCCATCGACCTCCTTCGCGCAGTCGGCATCGCCACGGCCATCGCCACCGGCAACAACGGGTATTGCAACTACATCAGCTATCCGGCGTGCATCTCGACTTCGGTGGCGGTCGGGTCCTCCACCAAGACGGACGGGGATTCCCCGTTCAACAACTGGGACCCGGACACCCAGAGGCTATACGCACCGGGCTCCGCCATCTATTCCTCGACCGGCGATTCAAATTCGAGCTACGCTTCCTGGAACGGCACCTCCATGGCGACTCCGCACGTCGCCGGAGCCTGGGCCCTGCTCAAACAGGCGAATCCCGGAGCGAAGGTCACGACCGTGTTGAACGCCTTGCGGGCGACAGGCAAATCAATATCCGCACCATGCCCCGGCTCGGTCCCGATTCCCCGAATTCAGATTGATAAAGCCCTCGTACCTCACCCGCCGGCTAACTTGACCGGGAGCAAGGTTCTGAATCGGTCGTTCTCCCAGGCGGAATACATCGACGTCCTGTCCTGGGAAAACAACTCCAACAACGCGGGGCTGACCATCGCTTCCTACAAGATCTATACGGTTCAGGACTCGGTCCTGACGTTATTGACGGAAGTCGACGCAGATCAAACCACTTATTCCCGCCGTAACGCCGGTGAAGGGTCCACCCAGTACGCGGTCGTAGCGGTCAAGAGCGGAGGCATAGAGAGCGAGCCGGCATTGGTAACGGTCACGGCCCCGACAGAGTAAAAGGAGTCCCCATGTTCAAGAAAACACTCACCCTCGCTCTTATCGCGGCGGTTTCGATCGCCTTGATTCTTCCCTCCGGCCTCTCCGCCCAGAACGTCCTGAAGGTCCGGGTCAAGGTCGAGCGGGCCAACATCCGGCAATCGGGATT
>CAYSGA010000322.1:0-2882 GCA_964430165.1 uncultured Eubacteriales bacterium | reverse complement strand
CCGACGTCGTAAAACGGACCTTGTGGCCCTTCCAGCCGACCTGTTTGAGGAGAAGCTCGGCCAACCGGACCTGGGTTTCAACCTCGAATCCGGTATGGAGCGAATCGTCTTCCTCCTCCCCCCCGGTCGGATCCGCGTCCGAAACCTCGGGATTGTGCCCGAGGATGTTGGCGTAATGCCCCTGCCAGAAATCGGTGTAGGCGTTCCCGTCGACGTCGACGACCGTGGGCCCGGAAGCTTTTTGGACGAAAAACGGATAGGGCGAAAGAAGCCGCAGGGAATGGCTCCCCCCCCGAATCATAACGTTCCGGGCACGGCGGAAAATCCGGTAGCTGCGGGGGGTGCTTTTTTTATAGGTGCGCTCGAGAGTTTTGATCAATCGTTCGATCTGAGGCATCGGCTGCCGTCCTTCGCGGGAAAAAACTCTATCAAGCCCGGGGAGACAAGTCAATTTCGGCTTGGCCGGACCTTCCGCCCGGCCGCCGGCGGGATCCCCTAAAAAACCGTTGGCAAAGCCCTCTTTTGTGCTACAATAAGCGATTAAAATGGCTACTATTAAGAAAAAAATCAAAAATCGGGTTTGCGTCATCGGGTTAGACGGCGTCCCCTTCGGGCTTCTTCAGCATCTGGCCCGGACTGGAGTCATGTCTTCGCTCGGCCGGATCATCGATTCCGGCCACCTCCACCGGATGAAAGCCAGCCTTCCCGAGATTTCCTCGGTCAGTTGGACGAGTTTCATGACCGGGACGAATCCCGGAACCCATGGGATTTTCGGTTTTACGGATTTCAAGCCCAAATCCTACGAGATCCGCTTCCCGAACTTCAACGATGTCAAGGCCCCCGTATTCTGGGACAAGCTGGCCGAAAAGGGCGTCCGCTCGGTCGTGATCAACCAGCCCTCGACCTACCCGGCCCGCCGGATGAACGGCGTCCTGATCTCCGGTTTCGTCGCCGTTGACCTGGCCAAGGCGGTCTGGCCGCTTGAACTTAAGGAAGAACTGGAGCAAATGGGCTACCAGATCGACATCGACACCATCAAATCCCGCGGGAACCCGGGATTTCTCTGGCAGGACCTCATCAAGACCTTCATGGGACGGCAAAAAGCCCTGAACATGTTCTGGGAGGACGAATGGGATTATTTCCAGCTTGTCATCACCGGGACGGACCGGCTTCACCATTTCCTCTGGAACGCCGGCCAGGACCCCCGCCACCCCCAGCATCAGAATTTCCTTGAATATTACCGTCAGATCGACCGCCTGATTTCCAAAATATACGGCGCCTTCCGTAAGACGGCGGCCGACGAGGAAAACATTTTCTTCCTTTCCGACCACGGGTTCACCGGGATTATTCAGGAGGTGTATCTCAACGCCTGGCTGACCAAGGAAAAATTTCTCAAATTCACCAAACCCCAGCCGAACGGTTTTGAGGACGTCTCCCCAAAAACTAAGGCCTTCGCCCTGGACCCGAACCGGATTTACCTCCATTACGCGAGGCGTTTCCCGAACGGCACGGTTCACGCGGCGGACGCCAAGGCCATCAAGGAAGACATCTCCCGGAAACTCGAGAAACTCGAATTCGAGGGGAAAAAGGTCGTCCGGAAGGTCATCACCGCCAAGGACATTTATTCCGGCCCCCTCACGGCCGCCGGCCCGGACCTGATCGTCCTGTCCGAACCAGGTTTCGACATGAAAGGTTCGATCAAACGGAAGGAGATCTTCGGGCGGACGCCCGGTCTCCAGGGCATGCACACCTGGGACGACGCCTTTTTCCTGGCAAAAAATGACTTCGGCTCCGACCTCCAGATTTCCGATATCGCGAAAATCATCATGGACCGATTTTAATGTTTGATAAGAATCCGCCTTCGAAGACACTTCCGGGAGCCCGCCGATCGAAAGGCCGGTTCGGGTTCAAAGCGGCTTTCGTTCTGGCCGGGCTCCTTTTTGTCGGCCTGCCGCTCTCGGCCTATATCGGGCCGGGGGCCGGGTTCGCCTTTCTTTCCTCGTTTTTGGTTCTGTTCCTAACCTTTCTTCTGGCGATATTATCCCTTCTGGCCTGGCCGTTCCGGGCGCTCTGGAAGCTCTTCCGGGGACAAAAAGCGTACCGCCGAAGCCGGGTGGACCGGGTCGTGATCGTCGGCCTGGACGGGATGGCCCCCGAGCTCGCCGAAAAATGGATGGCCCAGGGCAAGCTCCCGAACCTGGCCCGCCTCCGGGACGAGGGATTCTACGGCCGGCTCCGGACGACGACCCCCGCCATATCCCCGGTGGCCTGGTCCTCGTTCATGACCGGGGCCGAGCCGTCGAAACACAATATCTTTGATTTTCTGAGCCGCGACCCGAAAACCTATCTCCCGGACCTCTCGTCGGCCAGGATCTCCAAACCCAAACGGACGATCCGGATCGGGAAATATCTGGTGCCGATTTCCAAGCCGGTGATCCAGGGGCTCAGGAGAAGCGTCCCTTTCTGGAAAATCCTCGGCGACGAGGGAATCATGAGCACCGTACTCCGGGTGCCGATCACCTTTCCGCCGGAAAAATTCAACGGCCATCTCCTTTCCGGGATGTGCGCCCCCGATCTCAAGGGAAGCCAGGGGACGTTTTCGTTTTTCACCTCCGACCCGGCCAAAATCCAGAAAGCCGAGGGCGGAGTGTTTTTCCCCGTTGAAGTGAAGGACGGCCGCGTCGAAACCCAGCTTTCGGGGCCGGAAAACACGATGCTCCGGACGCCGGCGGAGATCAAGCTCCCCCTGCGGATCACGATCGATGAGAAAAAAACCACCGCCCGCCTCGAGGTTTCGGGCAAGACGTTCACTCTGAAAACCGGCGAGTTCTCCCCCTGGATCGGGCTGACGTTTAAGCCCGGCTTGGGGATCAAGATCCGGG
>CAYSGA010000321.1:0-2886 GCA_964430165.1 uncultured Eubacteriales bacterium | reverse complement strand
CCGGGCAATCGTCCGGGGGGATGAACCCCCCGGTGATTTTTTCTCCCTCCCCCTCCCCCTTAGGGGTGAGAAGGGGCGGAGGGGAACACCGGCCCCGGGGCGGGTCTCAGAAGATCGTGTCCGGGACGTAGATGGTGTCGCCTTCCTGAAGCTGGAAATCCTCGAGGCGATTGTTCTGGATTCGGACGACGTTGATGTCGAAGGTTTTTTCCCGGCCATTTTCGTCTTTGCGGGTCACAACCACCCGCCGTTTGGCCGCCCGTTCGGTGAACCCCCCCCGCCTGGGCGATGGCCTGGGCGAGGGTCGGGATCCGTGATTGAAGAACCGCCAGCGCGCCCGGGATTTTGACCTGGCCGTAAACATAGATGTTGACCGTCCGATCGATTTGGACGATGACGCTGTCCCCCGCTTCGAGGGGGAGATTGAATTTCGGATCGCCCCTCAACATCAGGTCGTCGATGGGAACCTTGAGGTTGCTGGTCGTTCCGTCGGGAAACGTCCGGATGATGATGATTTCCCGGGCGGCCTCCCGGGTCAATCCGCCGGCCGTAGTGATGGCCTCCAGCAGGGTCGTCCGACCGAAGAGCTGGACGAATCCCGGGTTGGTCACCGCCCCCAGGATGGAGACTTGCTTGCTTTGCCGTTCCATGATGGTGACCGCCACGTGGGGGTCGCGCAGGTACGGCGAATAAAGCCCGGCCAGTTTGTCCCCCAATTCGGCCGTGGTGAACCCCTCGACATAGACTTCGTTGATGTAGGCAAGATTGATCTTCCCCTGTTCGGAAACCCGGACCTCGGCGTTTAACTTGGCGTCCTCGCGGACTTTGATCTCCAGGAGATCCTTGGGTCCGATCCGGTAAGCGGTCACGAACTTCTCCGTCTGTCCGGCAACGTCCTGGGCCGGGACGGTGGGCAACCCCAGCCCCAAAAACAGAATCCCCGCGGTTATGAGCGTTCTACGATGTTTCATCCTTGACTCCTTCTTAAAAACTCCGGGTGAAGGCCAGGCCGAAAAAGTTCCGGGTCCGGTCGAAATCCCCGAGGGTCGACGTCCATCGTTCAAAATTCCAGGTGATTCCTATTCCCGACGTCCGGAAGACGCGGACCAGCAATCCCAGCGAATGATTCCGCCGCCGATCCACCCTTCCCTCGGAGCCCTCCTCCCGGGCCCGTACGGAATAGTCCGCCCGGCCTCTGGAATAATCATAATCGAATTTCAAAAATGAGGTCAAATACAGGGACCCGCCCAGCCGGGCCGAATCCTCGACGAAGTAAAAGATATCGGCATACGAGGAAAAAATCAGGTCCCGGGCGAAGTCCAAGCGGAAGGCCAACCGGCCGGTCCGCAGGTCGAGCCCGGTGTTGCCGACCAGGCCGTGGAACGGGGATTCGCCCGCCGTTTTCGGGTCGAATTTCTTGTAGCCGGCGTTCAGGACGCCGCGGATCCGGCCGAGGAGGGGGAACCGGAGTCCCGCCCAAAACGAGGTTGCGGTCGAATTCCGCCAAAGGGCCGCTTCGTCCAGAAAACGGTATTCCCGGAAATCTCCGCGAAGAAAGAGAAATCCGTCGGGGAAAAGCTGATAGTACGCCTCCGCGCCGATCTCCCTTTCCTCCCGGTCGAGGAGTCGGGATACCGGCGCGTCCTCCGGATTGAAATGGACTTCCTCGTAGGAAATCCTCCGGACGGCGCCGGTGATCCCGATCGATGTTTTCCGGGCGGTTTCGAAGGAAAAGCCGGCCTGGAGGCTCCGGACCCGGTCGTTGGCCGGGATCTGGAATTCGGAGGAAAGCCGGCGCCGATGGACGTCGTTCCCCGCTTCCCCCGACAGGACCAACCGGCCCAGCAACAAATACCGGAGGCCGGCCCCGTAGCTGTTGGTGAACGCCCGCTGCTGTGATTCCCGGTGAAAATAGGCGTACTCCGGGTTTTCCCGGAGATAAAAAATGAACGAGTTCCGGAACGGCCAATAGACCCTGATTTCGGGCGAGAGCGTCGCCGTGAAGTCTTTTTTCGGCTCGCCCCTGTCGCTCCCAAAATAGAGATTGTCGTCAATCCCGACGTTTCGGATAGAGACCGTCGGAAAAATCCGGAACGGCCCCAGTTTCCAGCGGGCCTGAGTGATCAGGCGCTGGTATTCATCCGCGAAAATCTGGTAGGTCTGGGCGGACAGAATCCCGGCCAAACAAAGGCACCCGAGAATCAAGACGGGCAAACGACGCATGATGTTTAACCGGTTTAAAACCGTCAATTCAGAAGACGATCCAACAAGGCGGATTTCCGGGAGAGGCCTTTGAAAATCTCGGCGACGGCTGCTTTTCGAAAGAGCGACAGGATGGCGCCGCTCTGCCAATCGAAATGCCCGTCCCTCTGGATCATCGGGATGATGCCGTCGGATTGGGCCAGGGCGAACAGGGCTTCGAATTGCTTCTCGCTCATCCAGGAATAAAGTTTCCGGGCGTAATACCCCACGGAGATTTCCCGGCGCAGGCCGGCTTTCCAGCGGCGTTCGTACGGGGAGAGGGCGGCGGCCCCGAGGGAATCCTTTTCCAGGGCGTCGAGAAGGACTTCCGAGGCCAGCCGGGCTCCCCACAACCCGTAATAAATCCCCCCGCCCGTCGTGGTCTTGACCTGGCCGGCGGCCTCGCCCACGGCCAGGGCGCGGTTTCCGACCGTCGTTTTCGCCATTCCCTGGGAGATGGGTTTGAATTCGAGACGCCTAACAGCCCTGTTCACATCCAGCCGCGGATAAAAGCGGGCGATGAAGCGCTCGAACTCTTTTTGCGGATGCTCGTCGGTGATGAGCCCGACGCGAAACCGGCCTTCCCCGGAGGGAACGGACCAGGCGAAGCCTCCCGGAGCGGTCGGCGGCCCGACGTAAATCGTC
>CAYSGA010000320.1:0-2890 GCA_964430165.1 uncultured Eubacteriales bacterium | reverse complement strand
AACAGGTGTTCGCCCAGCAATTCATCCGCAAGGCCGAGGTTCACGCCACCCTCGCCCGGAACGTCTTGGACGATTTCCTTTATCTCCAGCGGGAGGATGAGCCGGATGTCGAAACGCCGCTGGAAGACCTCGTGCTTTGGATCTCCGCGACCACGGCCAACGACGTCAACCTCTACCGGAACGGCCATCTCGTTTCCTCCAGCCGGAGGGAATTGTTCGAAGCGGGGCTTCTCCCCGAGCTCCTCGACGGCGAAATCCAGTACCGGATCGAATTCGAAAACCACCCGTATTACGCCGAGACCCAGCGGCTGGGGTCGTTTTCCTACCAGACATTGACTGTTCCCTATACGGCCGTCGACCCGCCGATTCTCCTGTCCCTGCCCTTCCCGTTCGAACAACAGGAAATCTCCGCCGCCGGACGGGAGCTGTTCGAATTCCTCGTCTTCATCGGGATTTTCTTCGTCGGAACCGTTCTGCTTCTCGCCCGAGGTATCGGGACGATGATCGTGACCCCCATTCGCCGCCTGCTGGCCGGGACGCGGGAGGCGGCTCTGGGCAACCTTGAATTCGAAGTCGAATATCGCGGACGCGACGAGATGAAAACGCTGGTTGACGGGTTCAACGGCATGATCCGCGACCTCAAAAACCACCAGCATGAGATGACCGAGTTGGGGCGCAAAGCGGCCTGGGCGGAAATGGCCCGGAAAGTGGCCCATGAAGTTAAAAACCCCCTGACTCCAATCCAGCTCTCGGCCGAACATCTGCTCCACGTCTGGGAGGACCGCCGATCGGACTTCGAGCCGGCCTTGAGGGAATCGATATCCTATATCGTCGGCGAAGTCGAAAACCTCCGCCATATCGCCCAGGAATTTTTAGATTTGTCGAAATCCGCGGTGCTGAACAAGGAAGCCGTTCTGTTGGACGACATCCTGGCCGAAACCATCGGCCCGTATCGAAAACTACTGGCCGACCGCCTCACCTACGTGACCTCGATCGAGCCCGGGCTCTGCTTCGAAGGAGACCGGGGAAAACTCAAGATCGCCTTCCGCAACCTGATGATCAACGCCATCGAATCCATCCGCAACCGGGGGGAAATCCGGGTGGAGGCCCGCCGGTCGGGCGACCGGTTCGTGATTGTCATCGCCGACAACGGCGGCGGGATGGAGCCCGGCGTCGCCGGGCGGATTTTCGAACCCTATTTTTCGACCAAGGCCGCCGGGACGGGGCTGGGGCTCCCCATCACCAAAAAGATCGTCGAGGATCACGGAGGGTCGATCCGGATCCAAAGCGAACCGCGGCTCGGGACCCTGGTCACCATCGAGCTTCCGGCGAGCCCCGCGCCCTAGCCGGTCCGTCGCGACCACGGTCCTATTCTCTCTGGATATTTCCGCGCGTCTGTGGAAGAATAATCTTCATGAGAAAGACCCTGATCGCGTATTACAGCCGGACCGGCAACACCGAGATGGTCGCCGAGGCGATCCATCAGGCCCTCGAAGGCGATCGGACCCTGTCGGCGATCGACAAGACCGGGCCGCTGGACTCGTTTCACCTGATTTTCATCGGATTCCCCGTTCAATCCCATAGTGTTCCCTTTCCCGCCGAACATTTCCTCAAATCCATTCGGGCCGGGACGAAGGTCGCTCTTTTCAGCACCCACGGGGCGTTTCCCCATCACCCGATGGCCCGGGAAGCCCTGGAATACGCGGCGGTATTGTCCGGCCATTGCCGGCTCCTCGGAACATTCCATTGCCGCGGAAAACTCTCGCTTCAGGCCGTGGAAGCCCTCGCTCGTTCGCCCGAACATCAGGAATGGACGAAAATGGCCCCCTCGGCCGCCTCTCATCCCGACGCCCACGACCTGGCCGAAGCCGGAATATTCGCCCGTCACATGAAGGCCCGGAGCGCGGAAACGCCGGATTTTCCCAAAGGCGAATTTTAGAGCGGGCCGGACATTATGAAATTCATTTTCTACTGTCTTTTGGCGTATCTGGCTTACCGACTGATTGCCTTCTGGCAACGGCTCCGTCGGCCGGAGGCGGGGTCGCCGCCGGCTTCGCCGGCCCGGTCCGGGAACATGGTCAAGGACGAAGTCTGCCAGACGTATCTTCCCCGGGAAAGCGCGTTGCGCGAAACCATCGACGGCGAAGAACGGTTTTTCTGTTCGCCGGAATGCCGGCGGAAGGGCCTGGAAGAGTGGAACAAAAGCCGCTGAGGCCCCGAAATCATACGGTCGGGATGATTCGAAAATCGGTGAATTCCCCCGTGGCCTCCTCCCACCGGATATCGACGCCTTCAACCTGGGCCATCCGGGGACCTCTCCGGATCTGTTCCAGGAACGCTTCCAGGACGGCCCGCTCCCCCTCCGCCAGGACTTCGAGCCGACCGTCCCTCCGGTTACGCACGCACCCCCGCAAGCCCGAACGCATCGCCTCCCGGTCGACAAACCAGCGAAAAGAAACGCCCTGGACTTCGCCCCGGACGAAGACGTGTAATCGTTCGGTCATCCGACGGAAGGCCCGCCCTTCGGCGTCAAACGGCTTCCATTGTCGAGGGCGGCTTCGGGGCGATGTTGTACGTGACGCTGACGATCTTGCGGTCGATGTCCGTCGTCACGGCGACCACGACGTTCGTGTCGAATTGCCGGATGGTGCGCGTGACGGTCTCGGCCGCCGCCGCGGTCTTCATCTGGGGGACCGTGATCTCAAACGTGCGGATGACCTGTCGGTAGCAACCGGCTGCCGCCAGGAGCGCGACGGCGGCGAGCAGGGGCCTTGGAAACGTGCGATTCATGCCGCGTACACTATGCAGCGCCCCCCGCCGCGTCAACCCGGCCGCGGGTTGTGCTTGGCCGCCGCGGGTCTTTGCCCTAGATTAGCCGATGTTTGCCGGG
>CAYSGA010000319.1:0-2903 GCA_964430165.1 uncultured Eubacteriales bacterium | reverse complement strand
TTTTTGGTTCGGATTTTCGCTTTCGTCGTGGCCATGCGCTGTTCCCTTCCTTATGATTTGGCGGCGGGTTTCAATTTCTTGATCGTGTGGCCGCGGGGCCCCTTCCGGGTCCGGGCGTTTGTTTTTGTCCGTTGGCCGCGGACCGGGAGTTTCCTCTTGTGCCGCTGGCCGCGGTAACACCCGATGTCGATCAGGCGTTTGATGTTGAGGCTGATGTCCTTGCGGAGGTCGCCCTCGATTTTCTCCCTCTTTTCGATGATCTGGCGGATTTTGTTGATTTCCTCCTCGGTCAGGGCCTTGACCTTCTTGTTCTTGTCGATCTTGGCCTCTTCGAGAAGTTTGACGGACTTGGGCCGGCCGATTCCAAAAATGTAGGTCAGCCCGATCTCGATGCGCTTGTCCGGAGGGAGCGTGATGCCTGCAATACGTGCCATGGGTGCCGTCCTTATCCTTGACGTTGTTTATGCCGGGGATTCGTGCAGATGATCCGGACCAATCCCTTGCGCCGGATGACCTTGCAGTTGCGGCAGATTTTTTTAACGGAGGCTCTAACTTTCATGTCGTGTCCCCTTTATTTAAAGCGGTACGTGATCCGTCCCTTGGTCAGGTCGTAGGGCGAGATCTCGACCAGGACCCGGTCCCCGGGCAGGATCCGGATGAAATGCTTTCTCATCTTGCCCGAAATATGGGCCAGGATGACGTGCTTGTTCTGCAACTCGACGCGGAACATCGCGTTGGGAAGCGTCTCGTGCACCACGCCTTCGGCTTCGAAGACGTCCTCTTTAGGCATAAGGCAGCTCCTTCCGGGCCGATTCCCCGGCCGTCGTTCCGACGCGGCTCAGAACCTCGACGCCCCGGTCGGTCAGGGCGACGGTCTCCTCGAAATGGGCCGCCAGGCTGCGGTCCCTGGTGACGGCCGTCCAGCCGTCGCTCAGGATCTCCACTTCCCACCCGCCGGCGGCGATCATCGGCTCAACGGCCAGGACGAGGCCTTTGCGGATTCGCGGCCCCCGGCCGGGAAACCCGAAATTGGGCAGCTGCGGGTCCTCGTGAAGTTCCTGGCCGATGCCGTGGCCGACGAACGAGCGGATGACCGAAAACCCGGCCGCTTCGACGACCGTCTGGATCGCGTGGGAGACGTCCGAAAGATGGTTGCCCTCGACAAAATGAAGAAGGCCGCTCTCGAACGATTCCGCCGCGGTCCGGACCAGCCGCAGGGCTTCCGGCTCGACCCGCCCGACGGGATACGTCCGGGCGGCGTCGCCGTAAAATCCGTTGTAAAAAACGCCGAAATCGAGACTGACGAGGTCCCCTTCCCGCAGCAGCCGGGCCGAGGGAAAACCGTGGATGACTTGCTCGTTGACGGAAACGCAGAGGGACCCGGGAAAGCCGCGGTAACCCTTGAACGCGGGCTTGGCCCCGAGCTCCCGGGACCGGCCTTCGGCGTAGGCGTCAAGGTCCGCCGTCCGCACCCCCGGCTTGATCATGGCTCCGAGATCGGCCAGGATCATTCCGGTAATTTGGGAGCTCTCCCGCATTCGGGCGATCTCGGCGTCGGTCTTATAGACGATCATACGGGGCGTCCTTCGCCGGAGGCGTTTTTAGGCCCGGCCAGGACGCCGGCGATCCGGGAATACACTTCCTCGGGGAAGCCGTCGCCGTCCACCGGCCGGTACGTTCCCTTCTCCTGGTACCGCGTCTGGAGCGGAGCCGTCGCCTCGCGATAAACGCGAAGCCGTTCCCGGATGGTCGCAGCCGCGTCGTCGGCCCGTTGAACGAGGTCTCCCCCGCAGGCGTCGCAGACGCCGGCGGCCTTGGGGGGCATGTTGACTACGTGAAAGACGGCGCCGCAGGACGGGCAGACGCGACGGCCGCTGAGGCGGCCGACGATGACCTCTTCGCCCACGACCAGGTCGAGGACGATCTCCGGCCGGGCCGGGTCGATCGCTTCGATCGCCTCGGCCTGGGCGCTGGTCCTCGGGTAACCGTCCAGGATATACCCTCCCAGACAGTCCGGGGCGGCGATCCGATCGCGAACGAGTCCGGTGACGGTCGCGTCGTCGACGAGCCCGCCCGATCTCATGACCGCCTCGGCCTTCCGGCCCACCGGGGTGCCCTCGCGAACGGCCTTCCGGAGAAGGTCGCCGGTGGAAATGCGGGGAAATCCGGTCGCCCGGGAGATCATCTCTCCCATGGTTCCTTTCCCGCTGCCCGGCGCGCCGAGGAGAATCAACCTCATCCGCGTCTCCCGCGAATCCGGCCGCGGCGCATGAAGCCATCGTAATGGCGCATCACGAGCTGGGCCTCGATCTGTTGAAGCGTGTCCATGGCCACGCCGACCACGATCAATATGGACGTGCCGCCGAAATAGAAGTTCACGCCCAGACCCTGAGTCAGCCAATTGGGCATCGTCCGTTCCAGGAAATTCCCGACGAACGGCAGATACTGGACTTTGAACCCGGTCGTCAGGAATTCCGGGAGAATGGCCAGCATGGCCAGGTAAACCGCCCCGACGAGGGTGATCCGGGACAAAATGTCGTCGATGTAATCCGAGGTGTTTTTCCCCGGACGGATGCCCGGGATGAACCCGCCGTACTTGCGGAGATTATCGGCCACGTCGTTCGGGTTGAAAATGATCGAAACGTAAAAGTAAGTGAAGAAGACGATCGCCGCGACGTAGAGGAAGTTGTAGAGCGGCATGCCGACGCCGAACCACCGGGCGAAGGTCTGGAGGGCCGGGACCTTGATCATCGCCGCAATCGTCGCCGGGATCGTGATGATCGAGGCGGCGAAAATGATCGGGATGACGCCGCCGGTGTTAACCCGGAGCGGCAGGTGGGTGCTTTGCCCGCCGAAAACCTTCCGGCCGACGACGCGCTTGGCGTAGGAAACCGGGATGCGGC
>CAYSGA010000318.1:0-2935 GCA_964430165.1 uncultured Eubacteriales bacterium | reverse complement strand
CATCCGAGAAACAGGATCGCCGGTTCGTCTTCGTCGGCGCCGGGATTGTCGCTCACTTTCAAGGCGAGGATCGGACGGTTTTCAAGACTGGTCCCGATCACGACGACTTCGGCCAGTTCGGGGAATTGCGACTGGAGAGAGGCCAGGTCGTCCGCCAGTTCCCGATGGGTGTGATAGGCCCCGATCGGGGACGCGGAAGATACCGGGCCGGCGGCGGCATCGGGCGCCGCGAACGTCCGGGTTTCGTCTAGGCCGGGGAAGCCGAGTTCTTCGATCTTCCGAAGATCCGCGGCCGAACCGGCGACGAAAACGCGTCCGTCGATTTCGGCCAGGAGGTCAAGGCCCAGCCGGGCGGCCGCTTCGCAAACGGCCGTCGTCCTGGGGAAACTGACGATTTTCAAATCCGGGGTTTGCGCGGACGAAAGAAGGGCGGTGATCGCCATGGCGAAAATCGTGAGGAAAGCGCGTCTCATGATAGGAGCCTCAAAAAACATAGCCGCAGGAAAGCGAAATTTTTACGGCGGTCAAACGATGGTCCGAATCCTTCGCCGATCCGGCCAAGGCCCCGAGGTCGATGCGGAGCCGGTCGATTTCCAGCCCGGCGCCGAAGGCGACGGACAGATAAGCCGAGCGCGGGCTCATTGCGGGCTGGGGGTCGTAAACGACGCCGAACCGGAACGGGGCCGCCGCTTTTTTCCCGAATATCCGGAATTCGGACAGATATTCTCCGCCTGCCGAGATACGGACGGCGTCGCGGAAATCACGGGTTGGGGATTCTCCCAACCAGACGGCCCGGTAGGAAGACCATCGAAACCAGGAGATATCGACGGCGGTGCGAAGCCGGTCGCTGTGTTTCACGGTCAACCCGGCCCCGACGACGAGGGGACGCTTGAAGGAATCGTTGGATTCGCCCCGGATGGAAATATCGGTTTCCAGGAGCGGGGCCTCATACCGGTCGACGGTCTCGGTTTGGGCTTCCAGCGTGGAGGGCGTCCGGAACGTCAAAGCCGCCCGGATCGAAGGGGAGACTTCCCAATAAACCCCGCCGTTGACGGAGAAGCCGCCCAGGGAGGCCGATTTCGTGCTCGTGAACTTATAGCCCCAGGCGTTGATGTCCTCCAGAAATTCCATTTCGAACTGGCCCGAATCGGCGCTCAAACCGGCGCCGATTCCGAGGCGGGAGCAAAGGCGGAAGGCCGCGGCCAGGTGGAACGTCCGAAGGAGGCCGGACTGTTCGAAACGAATGGTGTAAAGGCGAGTCTGAGCGTCATTTTCATAAGCCTCGGCCGTGGGCCGGTTGTAAAGCTCGGAGAGAAAGACGGCCGCGGCGACGGCGAACCGGCCCGAGTGAAAGGAGAGGGCGGCGTGATCGCCGGAAAAAACATTGGCCCCGACCGGGCGGTCGGTCGTCAGGACTCCGGAATTGACCGGGCCGAATTTCATCGCCGTGGCGCGTTGAAACGACCCCCCCAGCGATAAAGTCCATTTCGGAAGGGTGACGAGGAGCGCCGGATTGGCCGAAGAGACGGTCGCGTCCGTCCCCCAGGCGAAGGCGGTTTGTCCCCGGCCCAGGGCGGCCGCGCCGGCATAGGGAAAAGAGTTCCAGGTCCGGAACGGAGCTTCGTCCGTGTACTGGCCAGGGTCGAATTGGGCCCGGAGGGGAAGTCCGGCGGCGAAAATCAAAACGAGAGCGACCCGACATTTCCCCGGAAGCGGCCGTTTCATTCCATCCCGAGTATAATGCCCCGCCTCTCCGGAATGCAACCACTCTCCGGAAAACAGCCGGATTTCCGTTTACTCGCCGGAGAGACGGTCAAACCATTCGGTCAGGGCCGTTTTGTCCATGGCCCCGACCTGCTTATGGCGGATGAACCCTTTTTTGTCGATGATGAACGTCGTCGGGATGTATTGTCCCGGGTCGAACCCCCGCCTCAGCGCTTCGGTCGCGAAAGCGACCGGGTAGGGTATTTTATATTTTTGGACGAAATCCCGAAGCCGGGCCGGCGGGAAGTCGTCTACGGAAAATCCGAGAATTTCAACCCCTTTGGTTTTGTTCTCCTCGTAGAAGGCCGCGAAATCAGGGATCTCCGCCTTGCACGGCGGGCACCACGTCGCCCAGAAATTGACGAAGAGGACCTTTCCTTGGTAAGTGGAGGAATCCAGGAGGTTGCCGTTGATGTCCTTCACGGTAAAGTCCGGAGCCGGGATTCCGCGACCGGGCGATTCGGTCGCGCAGGCGGTCCCTGAAAAAAGCAGGGCCGCGGCCATGAAAACGACCGGGAGTCTAGTTTTCATACGAGTTCCAGGCCTCGCTCAGCTTGCGTTCACCTTCTTCAGGAGCCGTTCCCAGTTGCGGTCGACCTCGGCCTGGATGGCCGCGATCGCTTCCGGTTTCAAGTGACGGAACCGGCCCTGGAGCTTGAGGTAGTCGTCGATCGGCTTCTTATTCTGAACCTTGACGTTAAGGGTATATTTTTCGCCGTTTTCGACCTCGTAGAGCGGAAAATAACAGTTCTGGACGACCATCCGGGCCAGTTTCACGGCGTCCTCGGGACGGCTCTTCCAACCCGTCGGGCAGGGGGCGAAGATGTGCAGGAACTTTGTCCCCCGGATATTTTTCGCCTTGACTGCCTTCTTGTACAAGTCCTCGGGGAAGGCGATCGAGGCCGTGGCTTGGTAGGGGATCCGGTGGGCGGCCATGATCGCGTCGATGTCTTTCTTGGGCCGGTCCTTGGGAAACTTGACCGGCGTCGTGGTCGTCCAGGCCCCGGTGGGGGTGGCCGATGACCGCTGGATGCCCGTGTTCATGTAGGCCTCGTTGTCGTAGCAGACGTAGAGGACCTCGTCGCCGCGCTCGAACGTCCCGGAGAGGCACTGGAGGCCGATGTCGGCCGTGCCGCCGTCGCCGCCCATCGCGATGACCTTCGTGCCCTCG
>CAYSGA010000317.1:0-2949 GCA_964430165.1 uncultured Eubacteriales bacterium | reverse complement strand
CCCGGGTGGAGGAGCCGCAACCGGTCCGGGGCATATTCCTTGGAGGGAAGCCCGGCCAGCGGTTCCTCCGGGGGGAAAGCGGGGTCGCCGTAATAAAAATCACGGTCGGCGAAAGCCAGGTTCATCACCTGGTACAGCGTATGGATGTAGGCGGCGGAGTTGTATCCCAGTTTTTTCAAGTCGACGTTTTCGAGCATGTTGAGGGCTTGGAGCATGACCGGCCCCTGGACCCAACTGTTGAGTTTGTAAACCTCCAGCCCTTTATAGGTTGTCTTGACCGGCTCTTCCAGGTAAACCTTCCACCGGGCCAGGTCGGCCTCCGCGAACAGCGCGCCCTGCTCGTTGGCCCCGCGGACGAATTCCCGGGCGATGTCGCCCTTGTAGAACCGGTCATACGCGGCGTAAATCGCTTCCTTGCGACTCCGGCCGGAAGCCAGGGCTTCCCGCTCCGCCTGGACGAGCTTTTGGAGCGTTTGGAGAAGGTCCTCCTGGCGGAAAATCTCGCCGGGGACGGGGCCTTCGTGTTCCCCGCCTTTATGCGGCAGCATCACCGCCCGGGCATACGGCCAAGCCTTGATCTTGTCCTTCTCCCGTTCGATCGAGTCGGCGGTTCCTTTCTCGATCGGGTAGCCTTCGGCCAAGCGCATCGCCGGGTCCAGGACCTCTTCGAGGCTCATCGTGCCGAATTCCGCCAGCATCGTCATCAACCCGCCGGGTGTCCCGGGGGTCACGGCCGACAAGGGGCCAGTCGCGGGCGGATGGCTCATCCCCCTGTCCCGGAAGTACGCGGCCGTCGCCCCCGAAGGGGCCGCGCCGAGGCCGTTGACCGCGATGACTTTTTTCTGATGGGGGTCATAGATCAAGGCCTGCGTCTCTCCGCCCCAGCTGAGGACGTCCCACATCGTGCACACGGCCCCCAACATGGCGCAGGCCGCGTCCACCGCATTCCCGCCTTTCTGGAAGATCATCGCCCCGGCCGTGGCCGCCATCGGCTTGCCGGTGATGGCCGCCCAGTGCCGGCCGTGGAGGACCGGCTTTTCCGTTTTTTGAGGAAAGAGAAGAATAGCCAGGCAAAGGACCGACAACCCAGCGCCCGCCCAACCACGGATTTTTTTCGAAATGATCATCGTCCGACCTCCCCATTCCGAAATCCCGCGTCCCGCCGCCCCGATAGACGAAAAAAACTCCCGGACCGACGCGAGGCAAGACCGCGCGGGCGGCCTGGTCATTCGCCGTCCGCCGCCAAAACCAGTTTTTCGATCGCCGGGACGACGGCCAACTCGAGTTCCGCCAGCGGTTTTTTCCATTCGACCAGCGCTTTCATCCAGCCCGACGCCCGCGTCCGCCAGCCTTTGCGCTTATGGGTCAGAGCCTCGACCGCCTCCAGGCCGATTCCCGCCGCCTCCGAGAGCCCGCGGGAAAGCGGCCCGATTTCGAGGAGGACGGGGGCGGAGGACAGGAGCGGCTTGACGAAATCGTGATTCATCCTCCAGGTCTCCAGCATCGTCTTCAGCGCTTCCGCCGAACCGGCGTCGCGATGGGCGAGAAACGAGTCGACCACCTGGCCGAGGAGGCGGGCCGCCGACGACTCCGGCGGAACGGCGTCGACGAACCGGGTGAGAGGCGCGAGCGTCGTTTGGACCTTGCCCAGGGAATGGCGTTTGTAGCCCTTGAGCGGCTCGACCGTCTCGGCCAGCGTCCGCAGCGGCCCGATGCTCGTCCCTTGAACGAGACGCCGGAGCATCATGTCCCGGTTCTTGAGATGAGTCAGGCCGAGCTCCTCCATCTCGATCGAGACGATGTCCAGCCGCCGATACATGTCGTCCACGTCGCGGACCCCGGCCGGCGACCACAACCGTTCGGCGATGGCCGCCGTCCGCGGCCAGATGCGCGAATCGATCGTTTCCCACGAGACCAGTTCGCTCCACATCGTGGCTTCGCCGCCCCAAACATAGGCCGCCTGTCCGGCGGAAAGGTCATGTCCGGCCGGCAGGGGATCGTTCAAGTAGTGCTCGACCGCGGGTTGACAGAGGTCGATGTAGTAGCCGTTGGAAAGAAGGACGTGATATCCCTTCCGGGCCGCCTGGAGGAGGGCTTCCGTCCCCCGCCACGACTGGATGACGATATCCCGGGGGAGCCCCGGTTGAAGAATTTCGTCCCAGCCGACCATCCTCCGTCCGTGTTTTTTCAGGATCTCGAGCAAACGGTCGTTGAAATGCGCCTGAAGGCCGGCATTATCGGCCAGCCCATTTTGCTTCATGAACTCCCGGATCTCGGGATTGTCGTCCCAGTGCTTGCCGTTGTTTTCGTCGCCGCCGATGTGAAGAAACGGGTCGGGAAAAAGCGTCGCCATTTCACCCAGAAAGGCGTCGAGGAATGAATAAACGTTGGGATTTGCGGGATTGAACGCCGGCAGCTGGACGCCGTACGTCCGGGAGACCCGGTACGGCCCGGGGGCGCTGGCCAGCTCGGGAAATCCCGGAAACCAGCTCGTCGAATGGCCGGGTAGGTCGAATTCGGGCATCACCCGGATGCCGCGGTCGGCGGCGTAAGCGACGATGTCGCGGATCTGGGCCTGGGAGTAATAAAGGCCGTCCGAGCCGAGCTCATGAAGCGCGGGGAAAATCCGGCTCTCGACCCGGAATCCCTGATCTACGGTCAAATGCCAGTGGAGGACGTTCATCTTGACCGCGGCCAGGCCGTCGAGGTTCCGCTTGATGACGTCGACCGGCTGGAAATGACGGCCGCTGTCGATCAGCAGGCCGCGCCAAGGGAAACGGGGGCTGTCCTCGATCTGAACGCAGGGAACAAAATATCCTTCTTGTGCGCAAACACGGTCATGGTACCGGAATTTCTGCCGATGGAGAAGGTCATGAAGCAATGGGCCAATCCCAAGAAAGTTATCCATTATCCAGGTACGCTCGCGGGAATAGACTTCGACTCTTTCTT
>CAYSGA010000316.1:0-2951 GCA_964430165.1 uncultured Eubacteriales bacterium | reverse complement strand
TCACCGCTCGGGGATCACCATTCTCCTGGTCACGCATAACGAGGACCTTCTTTCTTACGCCACCCGGCACGTCGTCTGCCGGGACGGGACTGTCGAAGAATGAAACCCGGGGCGACGGGCCTGGGGGCGGCTCTGCGGGACATCCGGGACGGCATCCGCTCGCGGGCCGGGCGGACGGCCCTGTCGCTTTTCGCCATGGTCGTCGGATTCGCCTCTTTGACGACCCTGCTCGCGGTCCTGGGCGGCCTCGAGGACCGGTCCGAGCGCATCGTCAAGGAGCTCGGGATCAACGTCGCCGGAATTCTCAGCCGGAAAACCGCCGAGAAGAAAGGCGAACCGGGACTCGAAGAGCGCCATGGGGCCGTTCTCGCTCTCAATTTCCCGGACTGCCTGTTTTCGAGCGTCCGCCGCTTCGACGTCCCGATGACAGGCAGGGACGAATCCCTGACCGTGATCGCGACCGACGGCGACCTGGCCCGGGTGAGGCAATGGCAGCTGGTCGACGGCCGATTTCTCGATTCTCGGGACGTGGAAGACCGCCGTCGCGTCGCCGTGGTCAGCCGGCCCTTGAGCGGACGGTGGAACTGGAAGACCGGCGACCTCATCGAGCTCCGCGGATCCCTCTTCCGCATCATCGGCATCATCGAAGCCGGACACGAAGGGCTGGAAACGGAAATGAAAGCGTCCGTCTGGATGTTCGGCGAGTTCGTCGTCTTCGTCCCCAGGACGCTCGGATCGTTATGGCTCAAGGAGTGGGACGGACCGCGCCCGCCGGTCGACGCGATCTTCATGAGCGTTCCCTCGTCACGCGACTTCGGCCGGACCGTGGAGGCGGGGCGGCGGCTTCTGTCCCAGCCCGACATGCGCGCCGGAACGCTGTCGTGGGTCCTGCCCGACGCCTTGAGAGCCGGAGTGAAAGAGCTGCAACGGACCATCGCCTGGACGGGCGGAAGCGTGTCCGCGCTGTGTTTGATTCTCGGCGGGATGACTCTCATGAGCCTGATGATCGCCAACGTCCGTGACCGCATCGCCGAGATCGGCTTGCGCCGGTCCTTGGGCGCAAGGCCCCGGGACATCGCCTTCCTCTTTTTCCTGGAAGGCGAGCTGACGGCGGGCGCCGCGGCCGTCGCGGCTGGGCTCCTCGTTCATCTCCTCCTCCTTCTCGGCGGGGCAACCACGTCGTTTCCTCTGAAGCTCGGCGCGTCCACGGCCCTGGTTCCCTTGGCCGCGGCCGTCGTTCTAGCCGCCGCTTTTTCCTACGGGCCGGCCCGGGCCGCAGCCCGGATCACGCCGTCCGAAGCTCTGCGGTACGAATGATCGGGTGACGGATATTTTCCATTTCGATGAACGAAACTTAGGGAAATCCACAAGCATTATCTCGTCTGCGGCAATTCCGCCCGCGGATTCGCCCGCGTGATGAGAACGGCGTCCCTGACCAAAGAAACGTCCGGCATTAGCGGCATCCCCTGCATCCTCGACGCCGACAAGGACGAGGTGGAGAAGATCCTCAAGGGCTGATTTCTCAACGGCACGATAAGGAACGGCTAGGGACGGGGGTTCGCCCCCGTCCCTTTTTTTTATTTTTGCCGGAAATTTCCGGTCATATGCGACGTCAGCGGATTTTAAACCAAGCGCAACCTCAGCCGCCTGGCCGGAATCGCGTCCATAATTGCCTCGGCGTCATCATCCTGACGGGAACCGCGGACGCGCATTCCAACAACCTCTTATCGCCGGTCACAAACACATCCGCCCGGCCATAAATCGCCGCGGCGACGAGGGCCCGGTCCATCGGATCCTTAATGGAAAGAGCGGTACCGGATTCCGGAAGCGACCGAACACCCGCCTCCTTGAGAAGGGCAATAATTTCCCGGGTTAACTCCGGCGGTATTCCGATTTTCTTGATGAGGACGGATCGGACTTCATCGAGCAGTTCCGGGGACACGACCAACCGATGCCGGAGAAGGACCTCGCGGAACACATCGGCGCACAGCCCCCGCGAGGCGAAGGCGCTGACGATGATGTTCGTGTCGAGAAAGACCTTCACGGTTTGGCGTCGAGGATGTCGTCGTCCGTCAGGAAGCCCCGCGCCTCGGCAAACGGCAGAACCTTCCGACGCAGGTCTTCGAAAGCTTCGAGCCGGACCTGCCGGCGCAAGGCTTCGCGGGCGATCTCGCTCCGGTTCTTTCCCGTTCGGCGGCTGGCTTTGGAGAGAAGCGCGTCGAGATCCTCGTCCAGCCTGATGGTCAAGGTGGCTGTCTTCATGTCATACATTGTAATACATTTACCATTCGGCGTCAAGAATATTTCTTGCTGTCAATCCGACATCCGCCCATGGAAAGAGACGCTCGAACACCGATAATTTCTCAAAACCTCGCGTTTAAAGCAGCTTTTCGCCGTTTTTATCATGATGTGTTGGGTCAGATACATTAGTGACACCATGGGGGTAAGATTGGAGTCACTATGTACCCCCATCCAGCCCAGGCCTACGGATCGATCCTCCCTGGTTCCGAGTATATCCGGTCGGTAGCCCGCCAGGGGACGATTTCCAAAGATGGATTAAAGAAGCTCCGGTGGATGGATTACTATGCAAAGTGCGGGAATGCCCGCCGGCACCGCCGCAGCCGACTTTTTACATTATTTGAGAAAGAAATTTCCTTATCCGATCAAAGCCATCCGGATCGATGGCGGCTCGGAATTTAAACATCAGTTTGAGGAAGCCTGTCGCAAGAAAAAGATCATCCTTTTCGTTAATCCACCCTATAGTCCAGAGCTGAACGGCCACGTTGAACGATCAAATCGAACCCATCGAGAAGAGTTTTATGACGTCCAAGACGTCGACCTGAATCTGGAAGGCCATAACCGTCAACTTGAGGTGTGGGCCTATACGTATAACTACATCCGCCCCCATCAATCTCTGGACTATCTCACCCCATATGAATATTATCGCCAGT
>CAYSGA010000315.1:0-2970 GCA_964430165.1 uncultured Eubacteriales bacterium | reverse complement strand
GCTTTTTTCACTTCGGCCGTGTTTTTGACGATGAAGCTGCCGGCGGGGACGATCGTTCCATTTTTCGTCAGGTGCGACTTCGTCCGCCAGACTTCGGCGTTGTCCTTAAGGAGAGCCATGGCCATGGGATACGAGAGATTGACCGCGGAGCTGAGGCCGAAGTATTCCGCCCGGCCGTTGTTCGCGGGAGCCTTGGGATAGGGGACCCGGTCGAGCTTTTCGAGTTTGACCTCGAAGGATTCCATCACCGGGTCGCAGGCGACGCCCATTTGGGCCGGGAGCGTCCATCCGGCGTTATCGTAAGGTGCCTTGGGCGGACCGTCGGGATAGAGGCGCAAATCGGGATATTTTTGCTTTTCCAGCATCGCCCAGGCATACGGCTTATACGGCTGGTCCATCCGGACGACGAACGAGCCCGCCGGGTAGGCCTTGTCGGCCACGATGAAATCCGCCTTGGCCTGGTGAATTTCCACGCCGCCCATCATGAGCACGTCGAGCATTTTCAGCATCGTCGGATAATCGTGCTGCCGGGCCGGAATGATAAAGGCGAAGGGTTGGTTCCGTTCCGTCCTTTCGATGGCCAGCTTGTTCATCTGGTAGAACGTGCCGAGGATATCCTCCCGGTTCAGGGCGGCCGTCTTGATCAGGCTTTTCGTCAGGACCAGTTCGTATTCGACGATATCGCGCAGGCGCCACCAGCCGCCCGGCCAGGGATCGACGAAATCGAGCATCTTGGCGTAATGATCGTCCCGGATTTCGTTCGGCTCAATAAAGATCGGCGTAGCTATCCGGACCGAGGCCGCTTCGCTCAGGATCCCGGCGACGTTGTGAAGCCACGGCGTGTCGTCGCAGCCCCCGATGTACCAGCCGGTGTAACTCCGGCGGTTTTCAATGCCCGACATGCCCTGCCGCTGGAGTTCGAAGGCCATGTTCGTGCCGACGATGTTGACGATCCGCCAGACGAGCGGTTGGATGTTGGGAAGCGGCGGATCCATGAACGGCGGGACGAACAATCGGGCGCCGTTGGAACCCTGCTGGTGGAGGTCGAGGTGGATCAGGGGCAGCCAGTCCCGGTACTGGACTTTGGCCACCGCCCGGGTCTCGGCCAGGTTCATCATGTACCAGTCGCGGTTGTTGTCGTGCCCGGCGTAGGGATGGTAAAGCCAGGGCATCGAGCCGCCTTCATATTGCGTCCCGACGTATTTTTCATACCAATCGACGACCATCTGGGTGCCGTCGGGATTGATCGACGGGACGAGGAGGACGATGACGTCGTTGAGAATCCGGGCCGCGTCGTACGGGGTTTTGCCGGTGACGAGGTCATAGGCGAGCTCCATCGACATCTGAGACGCGCCGATTTCCGTCGAGTGGAGGCTGCAGGTGAGAAGGACGATGGCCTTGCCTTCCTCGGCCAGTTGCCCGGCCTCGGCCGGCGTCGTGGCGCGCGGGTCACGGAGTTTCCGGACGATGTCACGATAGCGGTCGACCCTGGCCAGGTTATCGGGCGTGGAGATGACGGCCATGATCATCGGCTTTTTCATGGTTGTTTCGCCTATCGTGACGAGCTTCATTTTGTTCGTCTCGCCGGCGAGTTTTTGGAAATAGGCGGTGATTTGGGCGTAATCGGCTAATTTTTTGTCGGCCCCGGCCTTGAATCCGAGGAATTCCTCGGGTGTCGTTTGAGCGGCAAGAAAACCGGCCGCAAGAAACAGGGAAAGGACAATAATGAGAGCGCGGAAATTGCCTCGGATCATTCCGACCTCCTGGGAGGAAATAATGAAATCCTAGATATCACTCGGAAGTCGGGAAGTCAAACCGCCGTGTCTCTCAGGAACATACGCCAATTTGGAGGGCGGAAGCCCCGCGCTTGCTCCTTACATCACCCAGGCGTAGCCGATTTTGAGGAAAAACGTCCGGTCGGCCCGGACGAGGTCGATCCCCCGCGAGCCGAAGGAATTGTCCGAATACCCGAGGAAAAGGACGGTCTGCGGATTGATCTTGTAGGAGAACAGGAACTGGGCGAAAAGGTCGCGCGAGCTGGACGGGACCGGGAATCCGTACATGGCCGAGTCGCGGCCCACGTCCTGGAATTGGGCGATCAGCCGGAGGAAACACCGGGTGTTGAGGTTGTAGACGATTTTGCCCTGGAGCAGGTGAGCGGTATAGATCCGGTTGGTTTGGTGAGTTAGCCGTTCGAGATAGTAGCTGACTCCCAGGTTCAGATGGCGCCCCAGGGCCAGGGTAGCATCCGGGCCGACCCGAATGGCGGTGGCCGGCCGGGAGTTGGCATAGTCAATGGCCTTGGCCGCGTTGGCGTAGAGGTAGAAGCTCATCCCGCCCGCCGGCTTCATGATCATCTGGACGACCGCGTCGCTCGTGTCGTAAAGCGTTCCCGAGTAGTATTCCTGGTTCCATCGGCCGATGACGACGAATTGCGACTGGAGCGGCCCGGTGTAAGCTCCGCCCAGGGCGACGCGCGAGTCGGCCAATTGTCCGGAAAAATCATCGACCCGGCAGGCCCGCACCCAGAACTGAAGCCGGTCAAACCATTTGCCTTTTTTCCCCCCGGCCCGGATGCCGTAGAGGAAGGTATCGACTTCGAGGTCGATCTCTTTCGTGTCCACGCGCGGCATGTAGCCCGAATCGGCCCGGAAATCCGGGCTTACGGACTGATAGGACGCGGCGTACAGCCAATTCCGGGACATATGAACGTATCGGGCTAGGATCGCGTTTCCGCCGAAATTACCGCGCGGCTGTCCCTGTGCGGCGGCAAGGTCGTCGGGATACCGGGTTTCCGTATGGAGGAATTGGAGGGTGACCTGGTTTTTATCTCCCAGCCGGAAAAACCCGTCCAGGCCGCCGGCATGGTTGTAATAATCGCCTCCCGTTCGCCCGGCATAGAGAGCGCCGAGCGTGGAACCGCTGCCGACGTCGTGCCGGTAGCGGAAAACGCCGCTGGTGACATCGGTG
>CAYSGA010000314.1:0-2974 GCA_964430165.1 uncultured Eubacteriales bacterium | reverse complement strand
ATCCCGCGATCCGGGTCGTAGCCAAGGGGATTGACGTCCGGTCGCACGCTAAAATGAAAAAAGCCGGAGCCGACAGCGTCGTCTCGCCGACGTTTATCGGCGGGATGCGGATGGTTTCGGAGATGATCCGTCCGGCGACGACCACCTTCCTCGACCTGATGCTCCGGGAGCGGAACCGGATCCTGAGGTTCGACGAAGTAACGGTGCCCGCCGGGTCGCCCCTGGCCGGGAAAACGGTCGGCGAGGCGGATTTCGAGTCCAGGACCGGAGCGCTTTTCGTCGCCCGGAGAAGGGGAGGGGGGAAGGATTTCGACTTTAATCCGGGGAAATCGGCCCGGATCGAAGCCGGAGACGTCCTTGTTTTCATCGCCGCGCCGGAGATGATTGCCGGATTGGAAAAAATCGCCGGCGGGCTGGAAAATCTCCCGAAGGCGTGAGATTCGGCCTCCGCTCGAAAGCCCCCGGCGTTTGACAACCGGGACCCTCTCGGCTACACTAGGCACCCTTGATGGCCCGTTAGCTCAATTGGTAGAGCAGCGGACTCTTAATCCGCGGGTTATAGGTTCAAGTCCTATACGGGTCATTCCCCATAATTCCCCTGATAAGGCGGTCACGCTCCTTGACAATGAGGCCAACCTCGGGGAATGATATACGCCCATGATGTCCCTGGAGGAAAGATGAGAAAAAGGGCTGTTTTCGCCGCGCTCATATGTCTGTTTTTATCTGCCTTCGGCTGTAAATCTTTTTTTGATCCGGCCATCATTGTCGTTCTGATCGAAGGTCCGAACTTTGAGGAAAGCGTGACGATTTTCCGGTTCACGGGCCGCGTTAAAAATACCGGCGACGCCAAGGCCATGTATGTGAGAATCAGGATATCCGTCTTCAACGCGGCGGGGACGCTCCTCGCTCAAAATTGGAATTATTGTGATGATACCGAATTGAAGGCCGGCGAAACGGCGGGGTTTGAGGTCGTTTTCTGGGATGAAGACGGCAAGATTCGGGCGGACCTGGACCTTTCTAAAACCACAGCGGATGTCTTATTTGAGTGAGCATCGTCAAAATCGGCGAATCGGCGCGGGGATAATCCACCAAAGTAAAACCTGGCGCCCGGCTTGGGGACAATGACAAAAATTGACAATTTAGGCCTAATAGTTTATAAGTCCTACACGTTTTTGCGGATGTCCGGTCCCCGGCCCGGGGGCGGATGACTTCTGATTGGAGTTTTCAAATCTTTTCGGTTCAGTAGGGAGAAGGCGAGATGGATCTTTTTGAGAAATGCCGTGAATTTTACTCGAATCCCGAGAGCGCCAAAAAGTTCGGATACCCGATGACGCCGCGGGCGGCCATGGCCGCCGGCCTCTTTCCCTTTTTCATCCCCATCGACCAGGCCGAAGGGCCGGAAGCGATCATTCACGGCAAGCATTACCTCATGATCGGCTCGAACAATTACCTCGGTCTCACGGTTCATCCCAAGGTCAAGGAGGCCGCCGTCGAGGCGGTCCGTAAGTACGGCACGAGCTGCACCGGGTCCCGGTTCCTCAACGGCACCCTCCATATGCACATCGAACTCGAGGAAAAACTGGCTGCCTTCGTCAGCCAGGAAGCCGCCCTTGTCTACAGCACGGGCTTTCAGGTCAACATCGGATCCATCCCGGCGGTCATGGACCAGAACGACATCATCATCACCGACAAGGAAGTCCACGCCAGCATCGTCGACGGGGTGCGGATGGCCAAGGTCCAAAAAGGCATCCATACCCGTTATTTCAAGCATAACGACGCCGCCGACCTTGAAAAAATCCTGAAGAGCCTTCCGGCCGAGCCGGGCAAGCTCGTCATCATTGACGGGGTCTACAGCATGGGCGGCGACATCGCCCCGCTTCCAGAAATCGTCCGTGTCTGCAAGGCCCACGGGGCGCGCCTCTTCTGCGACGACGCCCATTCGCTGGGCGTCCTGGGCGGCGGCCGCGGGACGGGCGCCCATTTCGGGTTGGAAAAGGACGTCGACCTGGTCATGGGGACGTTCAGCAAATCCTTCGCTTCCGTCGGCGGATTCGTCGCGGGTCCGAAGGAAGTGATTTCCTGGATCCAGATGTTCTCCCGGCCGTTCATTTTCAGCGCCAGCCTTCCGCCGGCCAGCGTCGCCGCCGTCCTGGCCTGCCTCGACGTCCTCAGGGAAGAACCGGAACGCGTCGTCCGGCTGGCGGCCATCGGCAAACGCATGCGGACCGAATTGCGGGCGATGGGTTACAACATCGGGCCGAGCGAGACACCCATCATCCCGATCGTCATCGGCGATCAGTTCAAGGCCATCAAGGCATGGAAAGTGTTCTTCGACGAGGGCATATACGCCAACGTCGCGCTTCCCCCGGCGGTCACGCCCGAATTTTCCTGCCTCCGGACGAGTTATATGGCCACCCATACCGACGCCCAGTTGGACCGGGTCCTGGAAGTGTTCGACAAGGTCAAACACCAGATTCATATCGGCGAGTAAGAAGCCGTTCTGTTATCTGATTTCCAACGGAGGTTGAGATGGCCCTGATCGAAATCGTCGGAGTCGTCACGGCCGTCCTGGTTCTCGTCGCCGTCCTCCTTCTCCTCGTTTCCTTGAAGCGGCGGGTGGGCGGAGATTTTTCTCCACTGCAGGCGCGGCTCGACTCGCTCGAAAAGGGCCAGGAACGGGGCGAGCGGGAGTTGCGCGACGAATTCGCCCGCAACCGCGACGAAACCGCCGGACAATCCTCCGTACTCCGCCAGGAGGTGGAGACCTCGCTGAAGGGTGTATCCGATTCCGTAACGCAACTTATCATCGGCCAGACTCAAGTCCAACAGGGCCAGATGGACACGTTCGGCGACCGGCTTGGGAAAATGGTCGAGGCGAACGAAAAGAAAAGCGACGCGCTGCGGGAGGCCGTCGAGAAGAAGCTTATCCAAATTCAGAACAACAACGACGCCAAGCTGGAGGAAATGCGCAAGA
>CAYSGA010000313.1:0-2993 GCA_964430165.1 uncultured Eubacteriales bacterium | reverse complement strand
ATCGGGATCTCAGAGTAATCTTGGCGCCGGCCGTGCCCGGTCAGAGGGCGGCCGAGAATCTTGGCCGAGAGCTTGTCGGTCAGAAGGCCCGAGACGACGCCCTTTTCAAGAAGGAGAGTCCGGCGCGGAATCGTTCCCTCATCGTCCACGGCATAGGACCCGCGGGAAGCCGGAATCGTGGGGTCGTCGTATATCGTGACGAGATCCGTCCCGACCCGGGCGCCCATTTTGTTCCAGAAGATCGATGTTTTCTTGCGGTGAAAATCCGCTTCGAGAAGATGGCCGACGGCCTCGTGAATCAATACCCCGGCTTCCCCGGCGGCCAGGACGACGGGCATTTCGCCCGCAGGAGCATCGGAGGCTTCCAGCAACAGGAGCGCTTCCTCCGCGGCCTCCCGTCCGATGGTGGCGGGTGTGCGGCCCGAAGCGAAGACTTCCAGTCCCGCCCGGCCGCCACCCCCCGAAAATCCGTATTCGCGGAGAGCGCCCTTCTCGGCGATCGCGACGCACGTCAGCTTGACCATCGGCCGGACGTCCGAGATGAACAGTCCCTCGGAATTGGCGATCGTCACATGCTGGACGAGATCGCCCCAACCGGTTTTGGCCTTTTTTATCGCCGGCGAAACCCTCAAACACGATTCGTAAGCCTCCTTGACCAAAGAAATTTTTCGGTTCAAATCGGCGGAGGAAGCCGGTTCGAAAACCGGGTAGAGTCCGCTCAGGGGAGGGCGGGGAACGAGGTCGGCGACCGGGCCGGAGGCGCGGCTGGACAGCGCCACGGCCGCGGCCGAACGGGCCGCTTTTTCCATCCGTTCCGGGGAGAGGTCGTTGGTGTATCCGTATCCGGTTTGTTCCCCGGCCCAGACACGGACCCCGAGCCCGAGGCCGACGCTTTCGGCCGTTTCCCTGATGATGTCCTCTTCCATCGTAACGGAGGAATGAAGACGGTATTCAAAAAAAAGCTCGGCGAAATCGCCGCCCCGAGACAGGGCGGTCTTCAGTACCGCGGCGAAATCGGCCGGCCCGAGATGAAAACGATCTTCGAAAACGGTCATGAATTTCGGCTGATTTTATCACGTTTCCGGCGAAAGGCGAGGACGGCCAGGCTCGAAAGAGCGAGGGTGTACTCAAAAAGATTCGTCACTAAATGGACCCCGAGGCCGGAGAGAATCGCCAGGCGGGGCTCGAACCGCATCCACTGGAGGGCCGCGGCCCAGGCCGATTCCCAGGTCCCGAATCCGGCCAGGCCCTTGACCGGCAGGGCCGCGGTCATTTCCGCGCCGGTCAGGCCGAGGACCGTCTTCCAAAAACTCATCTCGCCCCAGAACACGCCCTGGCTGCGCAGGACGGCGAACAGAAGGACGAACAACGAGAGGTATTTTCCGAGCCGGACGAAAAAGGAGAGCAAGAAAACAGCCGGCCTGACGCCCCGGCCCCATTTTTTCTTCAGGACTTCGATCGTTTGATCCAGGTTTTCAAACGCCCCGACAACGGCCGGCCGCCGGATCCATGCGGTTTTTTTAATAAGCCCGAAGGCGATGTTTCGAGCGAGGCGGACGAAAAAGGCGACCTTCCAGGCGATCAGGACGAAGACGATGAAAAAAAACGCCGCAACCGCAACCATGGCCCCCGTCGATATCCCGGCCGCGCCTCGGCCGCCCACGGCCAAAAGGGCCAGGAGGACGAACGGGCCGAGGGTCAGGAAATCATATATGAAGGCGACGACGAAGGAGGAAGCGGCGTTCTCGAACGGTTTTTCCAGCCGGTCGTTCAGGACGTAGATGTAGGAAAGCGACCCGATCCGGGCGGGGAGAAGGTCGTCGAAGGCGTTCCGGACCAGGGTGACGATCATGATGTCTCCCCAGCCGATCGGAACGGGCCGGAGGAGAATCCGGTAGCGCCATGCCCGCAAAAAAGCCGTCGTCAAACTGATTGCCATGTAGGCCAGGAGCGGGGGGAAATACAGGGACGACATCATCCCGGCGAAATCACCCGGGGAAATCCGGCGGAACAGGACATACAAAAGAAAGACGGATAGGACGATGGATAGAACGATTACCGGCAACCGGCGTTTCGACACGCCGGGTATGTTCCCACGCGCTTGCCTCTCCTGTCAATTCTCTTTTTTTCCGGCCCGCCCCCGTACGGGCGGCGAAGAGCCCGTTTGACGCTCCCTCCCCGAAGGCCTATAATCGAAAAAACAATGAAGATTCGAGACATCCAAACGGTGATCGACCGCGCCCTGGCGGAAGACATGCCGTCGGGCGACGTGACGACAGCGGCGCTCGTTCCCCCGGGCCGGTCGGCCAAAGCGTTCCTTCTGGCCAAGGAAAACGGCATTTTGGCCGGAATCGAAGTCTTCGGCCGCGTTTTCAAGACCTTGGACCGAAAGGTCATCTTCAAACGCAGGTTGCGGGACGGGTCGCCGTTCCGCTCCGGTCGGATTATCGCGGAGTTGTCGGGGCCCGCGGCCGTTCTGCTCAAAGGCGAGCGGACGGCTCTCAACATCATCCAGCGTCTCTCCGGAATCGCCACGATGACGCGGTCTTGTGTCGACGCGGTCGCCGGAACGGGAGCTCGAATCCTCGACACCCGGAAGACGACACCGGGCCTTCGCGACCTGGAAAAATACGCCGTCCGCATGGGGGGAGGACGAAACCACCGCCGCGACCTATCGAGCATGGTCCTCGTCAAGGACAATCACCTCGCGGTCGCCGGCGGGATCGCCCGGGCCGTTTCCGCGGTCCGGGCCGCCTACGGACGGAGATTCCGCCTCGAGGTCGAAACCGCGACGACCGCCCAGGCGCTCGAAGCCGCGGCCGCCGGGGCGGATTGGGTCATGCTTGACAACATGTCGATTCCGGTGATGAAAAAAACGGTCCGGCTCCTCGGGGGACGGGTGAAAATCGAGGCCTCGGGCAAGATGAGTCCCCGCAACGTCCGGCGGGTCGCGGAAACGGGGGTTGATTACATTTCCGTTGGAAAATTGACTC
>CAYSGA010000312.1:0-3016 GCA_964430165.1 uncultured Eubacteriales bacterium | reverse complement strand
CGGCGATTTTCCGGATCGTCCCGTCGGGGCCCGTTTCGCTCATGTCCGCTCCTCGCCCTCCACCGCCCGGAAAAAGGACGTCAACCATGCCTCCGTCCCGGCCGGATCGGGCGTTCGAAATCGAGTCCTCAAGGCAATCCGGCAAAACGGAGCATTTCCAGCAATTGGGTAAGGGAAAATCCTGAGTTTCAATCTAGCAAATCCCCGCCGGAAAGTAAAGAGGTTCGATTGACAGAAAGAAAAGAAGTCGTTAAAGTTACACCCTCTTAAAAGAAGAAATCGACGATGGCTCCGCCCACACTCCAAAGGTCAGGCCGTTCCACCCGATTTCGGAGAAAACCATGAAAACAAAATTCCGCGCCCTCGTGATGCCGCCGGTTTTTCTCTCCGTTCTCGCCCTGGCGGCGCCCGGTGCGGCCGTCCGGACGGCCGGTTTTCAATTCGGCCACCTGACGATTTTCGACGGCCTGTCGCAGGGATCCGCCATGTCCATGGTCCAGGATGAACGGGGATTTCTCTTCATCGGCACGGAAGACGGGTTGAACCGATACGACGGGTATAGCGTCAAAATCTACCGCCCCTCGCCGGAACCGAACAGCCTCTCGGACTCCCTCGTCAACACCCTGTTCCTGGATTCCCAAAAGACGCTGTGGGTCGGAACGATGAAGGGATTGAACCGATACAACCGGGACCGGGACGATTTCACCCAGTTTCATCCCCATCCCTACGATCCCAAAAGCCTCAGCCACGACAACATCACCGCCATCGCCGAAGACGCGGCCGGCTCGCTCTGGATCGGAACCGCCGGAGGAGGCTTGAACGCGTATGACCGCCAGTCCGGGGCCTTCCGGGTTTTCATGAACGAACGGAGCAATCCCAAAAGCCTCAGCCATAACGAAATCCTCTCCCTTTGCCGGGATTCCCAGAACTATCTTTGGGTCGGCACCGCGGACGGATTGAACCGGTTCGATCCCCGCTCCGGCGAATGCGTCCGCTTTTTCCGCGACCCGGCCAACGCCAATAGCTTGAGTCACAACCGCATTCTGGCCCAATTCCAGGACGAAGACGGAACGTTGTGGGTAGGAACCGTCAACGGGCTCAACCGGTTCGATCAAACGACCGGCCGAATCACCCGCTACTTCAATTCCACGAGAAACCCCCGAAGCCTGAGCGACAATTACGTGACCGAGATTTATCGGGACCGGTTGAAACGACTCTGGGTTGGCACCCAGAACGGCCTCGACCTGTACGACGACATGACGGACGATTTCACCGTCATTCGCAACGACCCGACGGATCCCAAAAGCCTGGCTTTAGACGATATCTACAGCTTCTATGAAGACCGGACCGGCGTCCTCTGGATCGGAACGCGCGGCCGCGGAATCGACAAACTGGCGGCGGAAAACTCCCGGTTCGCGCTGTATCAGTACCGACGCGGCAATCCCCAAAGCCTGGGATCGGACTATGTCCGGGCCATCGCCGAAAGCCCCGAGGGCGGGTTGTATATCGGGCTCCAGGACAAAGGCGTGGATTTTATCGACCGCGAGACGGGCGGCTACACCCATCTTCGCCATATCGAAGGAGTGCAAAACTCGCTCAATTCGGACCTCGTCTATGCCCTCGCCGTCGACCGTTCCGGAAAGCTTTGGATCGGGACCTACGGCGGCGGACTGAATTCCTATGATCCGCGGACGAAAACTTATCAACATTATGACAACAGCCCCGGTGATCCCGAAAGCCTGAGCCATAACGACATCCGCTGCCTGGCCATCGACCGGAAGGACCGGATCTGGGTCGGGACGGACGGCGGCGGCCTCAACCTGTTCGACTCCCGCTCAAAAAAATTCATCCGTTTCCAGAACGATCCGGCCGACCCGACGAGCCTGAGCCACAACCAGGTCCGCTCCCTCCTCTTCGATCATGAAGGAACCCTCTGGGTCGGGACCTTCGGCGGAGGTTTGAACCGTTTCGACGAGAAATCCGGCGAGTTTACCGTGTGGCGTCACAATCCGGCCGACTCCAGCGGCCCGTGCGGCGACTTCATCCCCAACATGGCCGAAGACTCCCTGGGTCGGTTATGGGTCGGGACGACCGCCGGTTTGAACCTCTTCAACCCCGCCGACGGGGCATTCGAATGCTATTCGGAGGAAAAGAACGGCCTCCCGAACAACGCGATTTACGGCATCCTCGTCGACGAGGAAGACTCCGTCTGGTTTTCCAGCAACCGGGGGCTTGCCCGGTGGAATCCCAAGACGAAGACCGTGAAAACGTACGATATCTCCGACGGGCTCCAGAGCAACGAGTTCAACGGGGGGGCGCGGTTTCGCACGAAATCGGGCGAGATGTTTTTCGGCGGAACCAACGGCCTCAGCGCGTTTTTTCCCTCAAACCTCAAGGACAATCCCTACCCGCCCGAGGTCGTCATCACCAACTTCGAAGTGTTCAACAAGCCCGTTCCGGTCGGCCGCGAGGTGAACGGCCGGATCCTCCTGGAGAAATCGATCACCGAAACGACGGACCTCAACCTCCGTTTCCGCGACCGGGTCATCACCTTCGAATTCGCCGCCCTCCATTACGCCGCCCCTGAAAAAAACCGCTACTCCTACATCATGGAAGGCCTCGATACGGATTGGCAGGAGGTCCGGGGCCGCCGATTCGTGAGCTATATGAACCTCGCGCCCGGCCGCTACTTTTTCCGGGTGAAGGCATCCAATAACGACGGCGTCTGGAACGATCGCGGAGCAGCGGTCCGCATCCGGGTCATTCCCCCGTTGTACATGATCCGTTGGGTTCAGGCCCTGGCCGTGCTGTGTGTCGGGCTGGCGATCTGGGGGATGGTCCGCAAGCGCCTCCGGAACATCCAAAAGCGAACGATCATGCTGGAGGAGAAAGTCCAGGAGCGCACAAAACTATTGAAGAAATCCTACCTGACGCTGGCTGAATCGGAGAAACAGGCATCTTTGAGCGTACTGGCGGCCGGAGTCGCCCACGAGATCAACACGCCGATCGGCGCCTG
>CAYSGA010000311.1:0-3026 GCA_964430165.1 uncultured Eubacteriales bacterium | reverse complement strand
TCTCCGCGCTCTTTCATCGCGCCATGAGGCCCTCCTCTCCGCCGTTCCCGAAATCATCATGGAGGTCGACCAAAACAAGGTCTATGTCTGGGCGAACGGGCCGGGCCTTGCTTTCTTCGGTGAGGACGTGATCGGCAAAGAAGCCGCCTTCTATTTTGAAGGCGAACAGAACACCTACGAAAAAGTCGCGCCTATTTTCGCGGGATTCGAAGACGTGATCTATGTCGAAAGCTGGCAGCGGCGAAGAGACGGCCAGAAACGGCTGCTCGGCTGGTGGTGTCACATCGTCAAGGATTCCGCCGGAAACTCAACCGGAGCCCTCTCCTCGGCCCGTGACATTACTGAGGAGCGGCAGGCTGAGACGGCCCTCCGGCAGAACGAAGCGAAGTTCCGCAGCATTTTTGATAACATCCAGGACGTCTACTATGAAGCGGGGCTCGACGGGACAATCCTCGAGATGAGCCCGTCGATCCAGCCGCTTTCCGACGGGCAATACAGCCGGGAAGACCTTCTCGGAAAATCGATCCTGGTTTTCTATTCTAATCCCGAAGAGCGCTCAATTTTACTGAAAAATCTTATGGAGAAAGGCCATCTCACAGATTACGAAATCTCTCTCCGCAACCGCGACGGAAATCTGATCCCCTGCTCCCTGTCCTCCAAAATTTTCAGCGACGCCGGCGGGCGTCCGGAAAAAATTGTCGGCAGTATCCGCAACATCACCGAGCGCAAAAAGGCCGAGGACCAGAAAGAGGCCGCCCTCGATGCTCTGCGTACGTCGTTGAGGGAAAAGGAACTCCTCCTCCAGGAGATCCATCACCGGGTTAAAAACAACATGCAGATCATCTCTAGCCTCTTCAACCTGGAAGCCCTACACGCTTCCCCCGAAACCCGCGAGATTCTGAAGAAGGGACAGACACGTATCCTGTCCCTGAGCCTCGTCCATGAGAGGCTCTATCGCTCGATCGACCTGTCGCGGATCAACCTGTCCGAGTATATCCAGGACCTGGCCGTCCACTTGTTCCAAGTCTATCTTGTCGATTCCTCCCAGATCCGGCTGGAAACCGATCTCGAGGAAGTCTCCCTGGACATCAACTCCGCCATTCCCTTCGGGTTAATCCTCAACGAATTAATCGCCAACGCCCTGAAGCACGCTTTCCCGGACGGTAGGAAAGGCGTTGTCCGGATCCGGCTGGCCCGGGCGCCCGGAGACTCCGTGGAATTTCAGGTGTTCGACGACGGCGTCGGACTGCCGGAGGGCATCGATTTCCAAAATCCCGCGAGCTTCGGGTTTGAGATTGTAAGCCTCCTTGTCGGTCAACTGGAGGCGGAAATCTCCCTGGAACGGAAGGGCGGGACGACGTTCACTCTGAAATTCAAGGAATTAAAATACAAGCGGCGGATTTGAGACCGGCTATACCTTAATATGGTTCATTTTCTCCGATGAGACGACACCCAGCCCTAGCTTCTCGGCATAGCGCAGGTATTCGGTGAACCGCGGATTCTCGTTGACCGAAACGCCCATCGCTTTCCTTTTCTCCGTCAAGAGATTGTGGCAGATCATGTCCAGGGCGAACGGGTCCGTGGCCAGGTAGATCCGGTTGTCGACGTAGGTGAACTTGGCGTTGGGGCCCGGCCCGCCGTCGTACTGGGACCGGAGCCCGTCGGTGATGTTGAGGACCATCTTGTCCCGGACGTCCGGAAAAGCTAGGACCTCGACGCAGACGTCGAGGAACAGCGGGGCGTGGAGGCGGTTGGTGTTGCAGACCGCCCCGTAGCCGATGTTCTTGGTGGCCATGGAAATCGCGTTCCCGGTGTTCTTGAAGACCGGGAGGTTGATGATTTTGGTCAACCGCCGCGTCAACAGTTTCCCAAAATAGGAATGCTTCCCATTGAAGACGTGCTGGTTGAGATATCCGAGGTCCTTGGGCCCATCGACGTCGGCCCAGTAAAATTTATCGAGGTCGAAATTCGGGACGCTGACGTGCGTGCCGTCGGGTTTCAGCCAACGGCTGTTGTCCGCCGTTTTCCCCTCCGCGGCCGCTTCGTCCATGGTTTGAAGCCCTTCGATCGCCATCCCGGGGAAACGTTCCGCCGTGAATCCGGCGTCGGTCAACATGTAATCGAACCGGTCCCAGATGACGATATTTTTCCGGGGGATTCCACCCGCTTCAAGCCACGCGGCGACGGCGTCCACCAGTTCCAGCCGGGTGCTGATCAGCCCCGGGCCGACCGGATTGACCTTGAGCCCGACGACGTCGTCCTTCGTAAAGAGAAGGTCAAAACTCTTCGCAGGACCCTTTCCGGTCAGGGCGGCGATCCCTTTTTCGAACATGGTCCGCACAACCGCCGGGTCGGGCTTCCCCTCCGGCATGGCCGCCGGGTCATGGACTTCGACGACGCGGCCGGGACAAAGCCCCGGCAGGGAGGTTTTCGCCCGGGGGATTTTCAGCGCGTCTTCGATGTTCGTCTTCGGCCGGGGCAGCGGGGTTTTCGCCGCCGGGGCGGCCTGCCCCGCTTCGTGGGCGAAGAGAAAACGGTTTCCCAACCCGGACGAGACGACGGCGGCCGCGACTGTGGCGGCAGAGCCGAGCTTCAAAAAATCGCGGCGCTCGACGGTGTTATCCGGGGTCATGGAACGGTAGGCGCGGGCGCTCATGTGAAAACCTCCTCTGTTCGACCAGGCGCGGAGGCGATTCCCGCTCCCGCGAAAAAACCGGAGGACGCCCCTCGGCGGGTTATTTTTCGAGCTTGGCGAAGACTTCCTTGATCCTGTCGAAGGCCCAATCGAGGTCCTTCTTCCCGATGATCAGCGGCGGGGCGAACCTGATGACGTTGTCGTGGGTCTCCTTGCACAGGAGCCCGGCCACCGCCAGCGCCTCGCAGAACCGGCGGGCGCCGCCGGCTTCAGGATGAAGCTCGACGCCGATCAGCAGGCCCTGCCCCCGGACGTCCTTGATGTACCGGCTCTTGATCGTCCGCAGTTTCGCCATGAAATACTTGCCCATCCCGGCCGCATTAGCGACGAG
>CAYSGA010000310.1:0-3027 GCA_964430165.1 uncultured Eubacteriales bacterium | reverse complement strand
CGGCGTCCGAGCCGGCTTCGCGCTCGGTCAGGCAGAACGAGGCCAGGCTCATTTTTTTGGAGAGCGGCTCGAGAAATTTCCGCTTCTGTTCCTCGGTCCCGAACAGGACGATGGGCGTGGTGGCGAGGGAGCAGGCCATCATGCTGGTGAAAAGGCCGGCGCAGCCGGCGGACAGCTCCTCGGAAACGACGGCCAGGTCGAGGTTCGACAGGCCGCCGCCGCCGTAGGCGTCCGGAATATTCCCGGTTAGAAAACCGGCTTGGAACGCCTTCTCCATGACCTCGTAGGCGAACTCGTGGCTCTGGTCGTATTTCGCCGCCACGGGGCGCATTTCCTTTTGGGCGAATTCCCGGGCCAACTTCTGGAGGGCCTGCTGCTCCTCCGACAGGGTGAAATCCATCATGGACATCTCCTTCAGGGCGTTCGTCGGTTTTCTGCGGGATGAAAAACGGACACTTTTATACCGGATTCCCCTCGAAGTGTCAATTTTGAAATCGGGGACAGGTTACTCATTTCCCGAATTCAAAAAGCGTTTATTCTCCGTCAAAGACGGCTAATCCTTCCACCGAATTCGGGAAATGAGTAACCTGTCCTTAAATAATTACCGCGTCGCGGACGATGACATGCGCCGGGTCGGTCACGCCGAGGAGCGCGGACAGGACGTCTTGCGGCCGGGGGGCTTTTTGAGGATTGAACGAGTAGGCGAAAACGAGGCGGTTTCCGGCGGCGTCCAGGCTGATTTTCGGGCCGTCGGCCGGAAGCTCCACTCCCTGAATCTTCCGCCGGATGATCTCGTCAATCGACAGCCCGGCTCCGGAAAAACCGTCAAGCGTTTCCCGGACCGCCGGGCTTCCGAGGTCCACGCCGTAGACCAACCCGCGGAGCCGGCGGGAAAGAGGGGGCGCGTCCTTGTCCAGGAGTTCCAGCCGAAGAAAGCGGAGGCCTGCGGGGGCCAAAGAAATCAAAGCTTCGAGGGAAGCCGAGGTATCCAGCGGGACCGGCGTCTTGAACTCAAGACGCTCGTCCCGGCCTTCCATTCCCAGGGCCAGCGGCGGAAGAAACGCCATCCGCATTTTGGGATGGAATCCCTCGGAGTAAGCGACCGGGACTCCGGCCCGGCGGAACGTCCGCTGGATTGTGTGGACCAAATCGTTGTGCCCAATGAACCGGATCAAACCCTCCTTCGCATAGGCAGCTTCGTATCGCCGGATCTCCTCCCCTTCCTCCACGGGTTTTTCGGGAAGCGCGGCGGGCTCCGGACTTCGCCGTCCGGCTGAAAAAGTTTTTTCCGTGTCCTTGATGAAGGCGCATCCGCGGCACGCACCGCAGGACGCGTCCAGGCACGACGGCGTGGGCTCGGCGGCTTTCGCCCGTTCGTATTCCCGCCGCAGAAACGCCTTGGTCACTCCGGTGGCCATGTGGTCCCAGGGAAGACGCGCCTCGGGGTCCAGGGCCGACAGGTAAGCCGCCGGGTCGACGCCCTCGTCCTCGAAAGCCCGCCGCCAGAGTTCGAACCGAAACCGGTCGCCCCAGCTGTCGAACCGGGCGCCGGATTTCCAAGCCCGAAGGAGAACCCCGGCCAGCCGCCGGTCGCCACGGGAAAACACGGCCTCCAGGAGCGAATTGTCGAGGGGATGGGTCTTGACCTTGACGTTCCGCCGTTTGAACAGGCGGTCTTTCAGAAACCGCTGTTTTTCCCGCAACGTTTCCGGGGCATCCATCGCGACCCATTGAAATGGTGTGTGGGGTTTGGGGATGAACGAGGAAACGCTCAGGTTGATCTGCGGAGCCCCGCCCGTCGTCTCCTTCCCGAGAAACGTCAACCGCTCGGCGAGCCGGGCGATCGCTTCTATGTCTTCCCAAGTCTCGGTGGGCAGGCCGATCATCACATAAATTTTCAGAAGCCGCCAGCCCTCGCGGAAGGCGTTGGCCGCCGCTTCCATCAGGTCTTCTTCCGTGACGTCCTTGTTGATGACCCGGCGAAGCCGGTCCGTTCCGGCCTCGGCCACGAGGGTGAAACCCGTTTTTCGAACCTTCGTGATTTCTCCGGCGATCCCGGCCGACAGGCCTTTCGGCCGCAGAGCGGAAAGCGAAAGGGACGCCCGCCGCGGTCCCAGCCCGGACATCAACGCCCGGACGGTTTCGGGAAGATACGGATAATCGCTCACCGAAAGCGCAAAAAGCGAGGCATCTTCGTATCCGGTCCGGGCGACGCTCCGGAGGGCGGTCTCCACGACCGCCTCCGGGTCCCTGACCCGGTAAGGAGCGTAAAGCGAAGTTGCCTGGCAGAACCGGCATTTTTGCGGACAGCCGCGGGCGACTTCGACCGCGACCCGGTCGAAGACCGACTGGACGTTTGGAACGACGATGTCGGAAGGAAACGGCGACCGGTCGAAGGAAGTCAAAACACGTTTTTCGACCGGACACGGAGCGCCGCCGCCGGGCCGGACGATATGGAGCGGCGAGGCTCCCTCAGGACGGGCTTCGTAAAGGGACGGGACGTAGACGCCCCGCAGCCCGGACAGGGCCCGGAGAATTTCCGGCCGCTGGGCTCCCCGCGATTTCAGGGCGGCCCAAAGGTTTAAAATTTCCGGAAACGCCTCCTCCCCGTCGCCCGAGACAAACGCGTCGAAATAATCGGCAACCGGTTCCGGGTTGAAAACCGCGGGTCCGCCGGCGATGACGAGCGGGGCATCGTCCGGGCGGTCGGCCGCCCGGAGGGCGATCCGGCCGAGGTCGAGCATCGTCAGGACGTTGGAATAATTGAGTTCGTAGAGAAGGGAGAACCCGACGACGTCGAAGGCATCAAGAGGCGTCCGGCTTTCCAGCGAAAACAGCGGGTTTCTGGAGGTGCGGAGCGCTTCTTCCATGTCCGGCCAGGGGGCGAAAACGCGCTCCGCCCTGAACTCGGGGCGGGCGTTTATGAGGTCGTACAGGATTTTCTGGCCCGGGTACGACATCCCGATTTCGTAGACGTCAGGAAAGGCCAGGGCCACGGCGACCCGGACCCAGGCGGGATCCTTCCGG
>CAYSGA010000309.1:0-3049 GCA_964430165.1 uncultured Eubacteriales bacterium | reverse complement strand
GGCGCGGCGCCCGCTTCGGCCTGTTCATTCACTGGGGACTTTATGCCGTCCCGGCAGGTGAATGGGAGGGAAAAAAGACCTACGGCGAATGGATTCGAGACAGCGCCCGGATTCCCCTCGACGTTTATAATCAGTTCGTCGGCCGATTCAATCCGGCTAAATTCGACGCGAACGCCTGGGTTCGGGCGGCCCGCGACGCCGGGATGAAATACATCGTCATCACTTCCAAGCATCACGACGGTTTCGGGCTCTTCGACTCGAAACAGTCGGATTTCGACATCATGTCGACGCCGTTCGGCCGCGACGTTCTGAAGGAGTTGGCCGCGGCTTGCCGGACGTACGGGGTCAAGCTCTGTTTTTATTATTCGATCATGGACTGGCATCATCCCGATTATTTTCCCCGGCGGCCCTGGGAGGAAAAGACGCGTCCGGCTCTGGGCCGTGACTTCGAAAATTACGTCGCTTTCCTGAAAGCCCAGCTCAAGGAATTGCTGACGAATTACGGGAACATCGGCGTCCTGTGGTTCGACGGCGAGTGGGAAGGCACCTGGAACGAGGCGCGCGGAGGGGATCTTTATCAGTACGTCCGCTCGCTCCAGCCGTCGATCATCATCAACAACCGGGTCGGCGCGAGCCGTTCCGGGATGGAAGGTTTTTCGGAAAAAAAGGATTCGCCGGGCGACTTTGGAACCCCGGAGCAGCAGGTTCCGGCCGCCGGGCTTCCCGGCGTCGATTGGGAAACCTGCCTGACCATGAACGACAACTGGGGATACAACCGGACCGACCAGAACTGGAAATCGTCCGGGGACCTGATCCGCACCCTGGTCGATATCGCCTCCAAGGGGGGAAATTTCCTCCTGAACGTCGGCCCGACCGCCGAAGGCGTCTTCCCGGGTCCCAGTCTGGAGCGGTTGACTGCGATCGGCCGCTGGATGAAGGTCAACGGCGATTCGATCTACGGGACGACGGCCGGCCCGTTTGACTCTCTTTCCTGGGGACGGGCGACGCAAAAAAAAGCCGGCGCGGATGTCCGGATTTATCTCCATGTCTTTGATTGGCCGAAGGACGGCCTGTTGACTGTTCCCGGAATCGGGAACGAACCGAAGGCCGCCCATCTTCTGTCGGATCCGGAGAAGAAGCCGCTCCGTTGCGAGCGCCGGGAAAATGTGTTGGTCATCCGGGTTCCCGAACAAGCGTCCGACGCCGACGACACGGTTATCGTCCTTGAATTCGACGGGCCGGCGGACGTTTGAGCCCCGCCGCTGAACGGAGCGGCGTCGTTGTCCTGGAAGCCGGTTTCCGCCCGGTCACGATTCGTTATTTCAACAAGACCGGCGGCGAGGAATTGAAGGTGTTCTGGAGAACACCGGTATTGTGTCCCCAGAGCGATATGCGATAGAGTACGGTTCAGGCGTTGTTCCCATGAAGTCCGGGAAAGGAGAATGATTTCATGAGCAAACTCAGAACCAAACGGGTCGTTCTGGCCCTCCTCGTTCTGATCCTGGCCGCGGCCGTTTTTTTCATCGTCAAAAACAGGTACCTTCAACTGATCTCCATCGGATCCGGTTCGAAGGCCAAGATTCTCTGTTCCTCCGTTTTTCTTTCCGGCCGCGACCCGGCCGTCGTCGAGGCCGAAGACATCGGATTCCATCCGCTTTTTAAAATTTTCAAGGCCAAGGTCGATTACGAGGCGAAGAGCGTGACGTGTTCGCTTCTGGGAACGGGCCTCTTCGAGGCCAAGGCGGTATACCGCGACGGAATCGGGTCCGTGCTGCTCAACGGCGGCGTTTCGGAAGAGACCGTCCGGAACTGGCCGGCGCCCGCGGTCGACGCCGCCATCGACGAAATCGATCCCGAGGCCGTGGACTGGCCGACGGGGGACCGGATGATCCTGTACCCTCCGTTCTCTGGCATCGATGTGGCCCGGATCCGGGCGGCGGGCGACCGGCTGTTTACCGAACCCGACCCGGATCACCTCCTCCGGACGCGGGCTCTGATCATCATTCATAACTGTTGTCTGGTTTACGAGAAATACGGGCCCGGCATCACCAAGGACACCCGGCTCCTGAGCTGGTCGATGGTCAAGGGCATCACCAACGCCCTGGTCGGGATCCTCGTCGGGAAGGGGAAACTCAACCTCGAAGACCCGGCCCCGGTCGCCGCATGGGCGGGAGCCGACGATCCCCGCCGGACCATCACTCTCGACCGGCTCCTCCGGATGAGTTCCGGGTTGGAGTGGTTCGAGGCCTACGCCGACTGCCCGATCTCGGACGTGAACGACATGCTCTTCCGGAAAGCCGACATGGCCGCCTTTGCGGCCTCCAAGCCTCAGGCGGCCCCCGCCGACACGGTCTGGAATTATTCCTCGGGGACGGGCAACCTTGTCCAGGGGATCATCCGGAAGGCGGTCGGGTCGGACGAAGAGTATTGGAATTTTCCCCGTCGGGCTCTCTTCGACAAGATCGGGATGCGGAGCGCCGTCTGGGAGCGCGACGCTTCGGGAACGTTTGTCGGCTCATCCTATCTTTACGCCACGGCCCGGGATTTCGCCCGGTTCGGCCTCCTCTGCCTGAGCGACGGCGTCTGGCTGGGCGAACGGATCTTGCCGGAGGGCTGGATGAAATATTCGACCACGCCCACGCCCGCCGCGCCCCAGGGGCAATACGGCGCGCTTTTCTGGCTGAACAAGGGCGATCCGGGTAAGCCGGAAACGCGGCCTTATCCCAACCTCCCGGAGGACACGTATTTCGCCCTTGGTTATCAGGGCCAGACGATCGCCGTCGTGCCTTCGAAAAAACTGGTGGTCGTGCGCCTCGGGATGACATTCGACGACGACTGGGGCGGGATGAACGTGTTTTTGCCCGAAATCCTCGCCGCGATCAAATAGCCGCGCGCCTTTATTCCTGAGGCGCGCCGTCCTTAGACGCCGGCAGCGGGAAAATGCCCGCCAAATCGCCGATGACGTTGATCAACTGGGTGTTGCTCGGAACGATGATCTTGGTGTTATGGGCCAGGGCCTTTTCGACGGTCTCGAGCCGCCGCAGGATTT
>CAYSGA010000308.1:0-3053 GCA_964430165.1 uncultured Eubacteriales bacterium | reverse complement strand
GGTCTGCCGCGAGATGATCCGGCCACCGATCGCTGCCTGGATCGGGATGTCGAACTGCTGGCGCGGAATGATCTCGCGCAGCTTGTCGGTCATCCGTTTGCCGAAGTCGTAGGCCTTGTCCTTGTGGACGATCGAGCAGAAGGCGAAAATCCTCCGTTTTCTCAAGGCCCTCGGGCTCACCTCCAGCCGGGCGAAAATCCGGACGACGATCGAAAGCACGACGCCGCCGATGGAAAAGACGAGGATTTCCGAGGCCTTGTTCCGGGAAGCCCGGGACGTCGCCGTCGAAATGGGGTTCCGCCTGACCGGGGGGAAAACGGGCGGCGGGTCGGACGGCTCGATCGCGGCCGGCGTCGGCCGGGCCGTTCTCGACGGGCTGGGCCCGGACGGGAACGGGATTCACGCGGCCCATGAGCACGTTCTCCTCCCCTCCTTGGTCGAGCGGGCCGCCGTGTTGGCCGCATTTCTTCAAAAATTGTGAGCCGGCGGACTTTTTTACGGCGAATGAGGCAATCACGCCGCCTCCCGGAGCAAGGGCGGCGCACATTCCGGAATCCGTTTGACAGGCGGGAATTTATTGTGTTAGCGTAACTTCCAAGTCAAATGGATAGATGCGGTTTTCGCGAATAATCACCGTCGTTTTCCAAGGAGGAGCCATGATTAAAAAGTATTATCTTCTCTCCCCCGGTCCGACCCCCGTTCCTTCGAGCGTACTCGCGGCGGCGGCCGAGCCGATCATCCACCATCGAACGGCGGAATTCTCCAAGATTTTCATGGAAACCACCGAAGGCTTGAAGTACGTCTTCGGGACAAAGGAGGACGTCTACATCCTGACAGCTTCCGGCACGGGCGCGATGGAAACGGCCGTCGCCAACGTGTGCTCCCCCGGCGATCAGGTCCTGACGATCAACGCCGGCAAGTTCGGCGAACGCTGGGGCAATATCTGCAAGGCCTACGGCGTCGTCTACAAGGATATCGTCCTGGAGTGGGGCAAAGTTCTGTCCAAGGAAGCCTTGGAGGCCGAATTGAAGGCCAACCCGGCCGTCAAGGTCGTTTTCGCGACCCTGTCGGAGACGTCGGCCGGGCAGATATTCGACATCCAGGGTTTCGGCGAGGTCGTGGCGAAAACGCCGGCTGTCCTTGTCGTCGACGGAATTTCCGGCGTCGGCGCGACGCCCTGCCCGATGGATGAATGGAAGATCGACGTCCTGCTCACGGGCGCCCAGAAATCATTCATGATCCCTCCCGGGTTGGCCTACATCGCCTTGGGTCCCAAGGCCTGGAAGCTCGTCGAAACTTCAAAATGCCCAAAGTTCTACTTCGACTTGAAAAAAGCCCGGAAAAACCTCGAAAAACAGACCACCCCGTGGACGCCCGGCGTCACCCTGATCATCCAGCAGAAAAAGGCGCTGGAGATCATCCGGGAAATGGGCTTGGAAAAACTCTTGGCTCATCACCGCATTCTGGCCGACGCCACCCGGGCCGGGGTCAAGGCCCTTGGACTCGAGCTTCTGGCGGAACGGCCCGGCAATATTCTGACCGCGGTGAAGACGCCGGCTGGAATCGACGGAGCCAAGCTCGTCAAAACCATGCAGAACAAGTACATGGCCTACATCGCCGGCGCCCAGGACCCGCACAAGGGTGAATTTTTCCGCATCGCCCACCTCGGATACATGGGCGGGTTCGACATCATCACCGCCCTGACCGCCTTGGAAATGACCCTGCTCGATATGGGCCAGCCCGTCGTCGCCGGAACGTCCGTCAAGGCCGCCGAACCGATCCTCAGGGAGAATTGGGCATGAAAAAGATCCTGATCGCCGACGCCCTGGACAAGGAATCCACCGAACTTCTGAAAACCGTTCCGGGATTCGAAGTCGTCGTCAAAACCGGATTGGACGAAGCGGGGCTCGTTCAATCGATTCCCGACTTCAACGCCGTCGTCGTCCGTAGCGCGAGCAAGATCACCCGCCCGGTGATCGAAGCTTCTTCGGGCCTGGAAATCATCGTCCGGGCGGGGATCGGCCTGGACAACGTCGACGCCGTCGCGGCCAGGGAAAAAAACATCAAGGTCGCCAACACCCCTTCGGCCACGACCATTTCCGTGGCCGAGCACGCCTTCGGCCTCATGCTCGGGGCGGTCCGCCAGCACGGCCGGGCCAACGTGACCATGAAACAGCACAAGTGGGAAAAGAAAACGCTTCACGGCACGGAGCTTTTCGGAAAAACCCTCGGGCTGATCGGGGCGGGCCGGATCGGCCTGGCCCTGGCCGAGCGGGCCATCGCCTTCGGGATGAGAGTCCTGGCCTACGACGTCGTTCCGATCCAGACGAGGTTGCCCGTCGCCCAGGTCCCGCTCGATGACCTCCTCGCTCAGGCCGACGTCTTTTCCCTTCATGTGCCCAAGACGAAAAGTCCGATCCTGGGCCCGGCCGAATTCGCGAAAATGAAAGACGGCGCCGTGATCGTCAACGCCGCCCGCGGCGGCGTCGTCGACGAATCTGCTCTTCTCGCCGCTCTGCAGAACGGCAAGGTCCGGGCCGCGGCCGTCGACGTGTTCGCCGAGGAACCGCCCGAGAACTGGACCCTGATCGACCATCCGAACGTCACGGCCAGCCCCCATATCGGGGCCCAGACCGAAGAAGGTCAGAAACGGGCCGGCCTCGAGGTCGTCCGCATCCTCAAGGAGACCCTGGCCTGAACCGCGGTTTTCGGAATTTGAGGACGCTTTTTCTGCCGCGGTCATCGGAAGATTCAATCCTTAAATTCGATAAGAATAGTATTTTTTTGTCGATTCGGCTAGAATAATCACCGATCGTTTTGAAAAGCGAGCCCGAACCCATGATTTATCTCGACAACAATGCGACAACCCCGCTTGACCCGGCCGTGGCCGAAAAAATGTCGGGTTTCATGCGCGAACATTTCGGCAATCCGTCCTCCCTCTATCCGATAGGGCGCGAGGTCAAGGAAATGATCAACGAGGCCCGAGCCTACGTGGCCGACGCCGTCGGGGCTTCCAGGGCGTCGATCTATTTCACCGGCTCGGGTACCGAGGC
>CAYSGA010000307.1:0-3059 GCA_964430165.1 uncultured Eubacteriales bacterium | reverse complement strand
TGGGGGCGGATTCATCCTTACGATTCTACTCGGTATTGCCGGGTCCTTTGCCGCGACCTATATTGGACAACATTTCGGCTGGTATCGAGAAGGCCAGCCGGCCGGGTTCATCGGAGCGATTCTGGGAGCCATCCTGATCCTCTTCGTTTTCCGATTGATCAGGAGGAGATAGCGACAGCCCGGACGGGGATCGGGCGGCGGGAAATATCCTATGGAAAAGGAAATGTGCTGTTTGATAGGACAATTACCTGGAAGAGAAATCCGCTCGATTTTTCTGAGGCGAGGCTTTTGATCGACGATCGGATGAAATTTCGCCCTTTTCAAGAAAAGCATCGATTTCCCGCCCTTCTGAGACCGGGGAGAGATTCTGGCATGAAAACTGCTTGCAGACGGTTAGCTGCTCTCGATTCCAGCGCACCATCCAATGACAACGGCGCGCCGGGCAACGAGCGGTAATAGAAAAAAAGGAGGTTGGCATGCTCGAAGCAATTTTAATCGTTCTCGTCGTTCTATGGGCTCTGGGACTTTTCGCCTTCCACGCCGGCGGCCTGATCCACGTCCTTCTGGTCATCGCCCTGATCGTTCTGATCGTCCGGCTGTTGCAGGGAAAGAAAATCCTTTAACGGAAAACGCCCAAATGCTTTGGCCGAAAGCGCGGATCTCAAGACAGATAGGAAGCCTGTTTGTCGTTTTGGGGCTGATGACCCCCTGTCTCTTTTCCGCTCAGGTTTTCAATTACCGGAAAATCAAGCCCGAAAAGGGCTATTTGATCCAAACGGTCCCCTTCGAAAAATGGCTCGAAAGGAATTATTGCGGTCCGGCCTGCTTGGCGATGGTTCTCAACTACTGGGATGAAACGCGATCCTTCAGCCAGCAAAAAATCACGGACGAGATCTATGATTCCGCAAACGAAGCGACCTACAACTCCGAGCTGGTTTTGTATCCGCGAACCCGGGGATTTGCGAGCTACTCTTTCCAGGGAGACCTGCGGATCTTGAAGGAAGTGATCGGGAAAGGCATCCCGGTCATTGTTCTGACGAAAGCCATAAAACAGATCGACAAAGGCCACTACCGGGTGGTCATCGGGTTTGATGAGGACGAGGGCCAGATCATCTTCCATGACCCCTATTTCGGAGATCGAAAGGCGATGACGTCCAAGAATTTCATGAAGGTCTGGGAGCTGGGAAAAGGGCGGAACCAGGCCCGGTGGATGATGGCCGTTGTCCCCGGTCAAATCCCGTTCCCTTTTCCTGCTTTGCAAAACGACCCCCTGACCTCCATCAATCTAGCCACGGCTTATTACCGGAGGTCGGATTTCGCAAAATCGCGGGAGCAATGGGAAAAAGTCAAGGAATCCCTCCGTGAAGATCCCTATCCGCTGTACAGCCTGGCCATGGTCAGCCTGAGAGAAGGAAAGTCCGGGGAGGCTGAGGCTTATGCCCTTCAAGCCCTCAGCCTGGACGCAAAAAGCGCTTATGCTCACGACGTCCTTGGCCTGGCCTATGCCAATCAAGGCCGGTTTGTTCCAGCTCTCGAATCCCTAAGTCAGGCCGTCCGGCTTGCCCCTGATGAGGAGTTTATCCGACAGCATTATCTGCAAGTCAGGGCCCTGCACATCGAAAAAGCCAAACGGGAAGACATTCAAAAAAAGGAGAAGTCGAATGAGAAGACGGATTCAGATCGGTAGTGTCCTTTTGCTGGTCCTGTTGCTTTCTTCCTTTGCCGCCGCCTTTGAGAAACCGGCGGTCGAACAGGCCGGGACGTCAACCCAGCTGGTGTTCAGCGGGCAGGATGTGATTACGGCGTCCGATGCGGGCGGGGGCTACCTCACCACGAGAGATATCATCCTCATCGTGCTCATTGTTCTGGCCCTGATCGGCCTGGGCGTCCTCCTTTGACATTGAGACAACCGACAAAACGAGCCCGGCCGGTTTCACGAAGCGTTGCCAGGAAAAAACCGAAAAAGCCCAAGCCCATTGCGGTGAAACCAGCGCCGGGACCGCCGCAACAAAAACTCGTGTTTCCCCTTGCCGGCGGAATTGCCCTCGTCGCGTTGGTCGCGCTGATTATTTTCTTTCGCCGAAGGAAATGACGGAGTTCCGGCAAGGTTCGTTCCCGGCCGAGCGGTCAACGCGGTTGGGGTGTTCTCAAGGAGGCGTCAGATCATGAAACAATTGGGTATTATTCTCATCGTGTTGGGAGTTCTGGCTCTGGTCTATCAGGGGATCCAATATACGTCCAGGGAGAAAATCCTTGATATCGGCTCCCTCGAGGTTACGGCCGATACGAAAAAAACCATCCCGCTTCCTCCGATCGTCGGCGGAATTGCGCTCGTCGCCGGGATCGCCCTGATCCTTGTCGATCGCCGAAAGAAATAACGGAGTTTTCGCGGAGTCCGGCGCCGGAATTTTCGTGGATTACTGGGAGGGATTCTCCCTCGGGCTCTGAAGCAAAGATCTTTTAACTCCAGCCGGGGCGTTCCGCCCTGGTTTGACTAGTTTTATTCTTTTTTTTATAATCTCATTCGATCAGAATGGGCACCGTTCCGCAGGCGAGAGTTTTAATTATCGATAATGATAAGCTCATTTGCGACTGGATCGCAAAGGCCGTAACCCAGTTGGGGCATCGTTCAATTTTTTCCCACACCCTCGAAGAGGGACTTCGAATAGTCCAGGCAGATTCGGTCGATATCGTTTTTATCGACGTGCGCTTGCCTGATGGAAGCGGCTTGGAAATCATGCCGAAGATCAAAGCCTCCCGATCTTCCCCGGAAATCATCGTGATCACCGCGCTGGGCGACCCGGATGAAGCCGAACTCGCTATCCAAACCGGCGCCTGGGATTATTTGGAAAAGCCGGCTTCGTTCGAAGCCATCAAACTTCCCATTCTCCGGGCTCTGGAGTACCGGGCGGAAAGAAAATCGGGAAAGCCGCCGATTTCTTTGAAAAGAAAGGACATTATCGGAGATTCACCAAGGATCTCTTCTTGTCTGGAACTTCTGGCCCAGGCCGCCGGCAGTGACGCCAATGTTCTCATCACCGGCGAAACCGGAACCGGGA
>CAYSGA010000306.1:0-3099 GCA_964430165.1 uncultured Eubacteriales bacterium | reverse complement strand
CATTGTCAAACTAATTTGGTGCCAGTAAATCGGTGCCAGGTTACTCATTTCCCGAATTCACGCGCGGAAAAGTAATTCGGAAATAGGGGAATGAGTAACCTGGCACCGATTTACCCCTAGATGGCGCGATTCGAATTATTGACGTGGGGCGGGGCAGTGGCGTATTCTACCGGGAGCGGAGCAATACGACAGGAGATCATCATGGCCTTGGACCCCTTTCTTCTCGAAATCCTCGCCTGCCCGGAATGCAAAGCTGACATCAAGGTCACGGCCGATGAGAAGGGCCTCAAATGCGTCCAATGTCACCGGGTTTATCCCATCAGGGACGACATTCCGGTCATGTTGATCGAGGAATCGGCGATCGAGCCAGGCCGGGCCGTAAAAAATTGAATTGAATCCCCGCTCCATCCTCCTTCTCCGTTTCCGCCGGCTCGGTGACATCGTTCTGACGACCCCGGCCGTTTCCCTCCTCAAGCGCCGTTTCCCACAAGCGTCCCTAACCTATCTCGTCGAAGAACCTTACCGCCGCCTGGTCGAGGGGCATCCCGACATCGACCGGGTCATCGTCGTCCCGGCCAAACAGAAGCGCGGCGATTTCGTCCGGCTCATCCGGGCGATCCGGAAAGAGCGGTTCGACGTGCTTCTGGATTTTCACGGCGGCCCGCGGGCGTCCTGGATCACGCTCCTCGGGCGCGCCCGGCTGAAAATCGGCCACACCATCAAAACCAAGAGTTTTTTCTACCACAAGACCGCTCCCCGGCGTGGAATCGCCGCCCCCATTCACTCCGTCGAAACCCATGCCGGCCTGGTCCGGGCTTTGGGGGTGGATTTCCGGAAAGAGGATATTCCGGCCCTGTCCCTTCCGCCCGCCCGGATGGAGGAAATCGCCCGAGTCGACGCGCTCGCCGCCGTCAGCGCCCCCGATGCGCCCGGACGGCCCGACGGACCTCTTCCCCTCGTCGTTCTTCATATCGGCGCCGGAAACGCCTTCCGGGATTGGGGCGAAGAAAATACGACCGCCCTGGCCGCCCGTCTCCTGAAAATTCCCGGAATGTTCGTCGCCTCCATCGGCGGAGAAAACGACCGGCCCCGGGAGATCCGGGTCGCCAAAAGCCTGAACTCTCCGCGATTCCTCCCCCTGTCCGGCTGCTTGAATTTCATCGAGATCCGCGAACTGATCCGCCGGGCGTCTCTGTTTATCGGTCCCGACAGCGGCCCGATGCATCTGGCCGCGGGCACCGAGACACCGATCATCGCTTATTTCGGCCCGACGCTGCCGGCCCTGTTCGGACCGTGGCGGCCCGGGCTCGATCCGGCTCAGACCGTGATTCTCCAGACGGAACTGGACTGCCGCCCCTGCCGCCAACATGAATGCATCACGGGCGATTTCCGGTGTCTTCGGGCGATCACGCCCGACGACGTTTTCTCCGCAGCCCGCCCGTTTTTAATCCGCTGAAAATAAATGCTATACTCCCCCCAATGACGAACGTATTCCGCGGTTTCGTTTCTGGCCGGACGTCCGGCGACCTGCTCCTCGTCTCGGCCCTGTCCGCCTCCCTCCTTTTTTCCATGGTCTCCATCAGCCTGGCCCAGGGATTTCTGGCGATCGCTCTCCTTGTCTGGCTCGTCATGCTTTTTCGCGGGAAACGCCGGTTTGAAGCGCCGGCGTTCTTCTGGGCCCTGGCGGTTTACGCCGGCTTTTCCCTTCTCTCCTCGGCCGCTTCGGTCAATCCGCGGATGAGTTTCTGGGATTCGCGCGATCTTCTGCTCATCCTGGCCGTTCCGATCGCCCTGGCGGCCGTCCGCCGCCGGGCCGACCTTTCGATCGTCCTCGTCGCCCTCCTGCTTTCGGCGGCTGCCAACGGCGTCTACGCCGTCGTTTGCCGGTTTGCGACATCCGCCGAACGGATCAACGCCTTCATGGGTCACTACATGACCCAGGCCGGCCTGACCGCCCTGTTCATCTCTTTCGCCCTGGGATTCCTTTTCGCCGGATTCATCCGCCGGCCGAAAACCGCGGCCGCCCCCCCGGAAGCCAAAAGAATTTGGGCCGAGCGCGCCATCCTGGCCGGCGGTCTTCTTCTGGCCTCGGCAGCCAATATCCTGACCTACACCCGGGGCGCCTGGATCGGGGTCGCCGCCGCCCTGGTCGTCGCGGTCTTTATATGGAAACCCAAAGTGTTGATTCTCCTGCCCGTGATCGCCGCCCTCGGGTTTTTCGCCGCGCCGAAGCCGGTCAAAGACCGGGCCCTGAGCATTTTCACGATGCGCGACGACTCGAATGTCGCCCGCGTCCAATATTTCAAGGCCGGGGTTAAAATCATCGCCGATTATCCCCTGCTCGGCACGGGGCCAGACACCGTCGACATGGTCTTCCAGGACGAAAAGTACGGGCTCGGATGGTTGGCGAAACACAACGTTCACCTTCACAGCAACATCATCCAAATCGCGGCTGAACGCGGCCTCGTTACCCTGCTTTCCTGGCTGGCGTTTGTCGGTTTGGCCGCGGCCGGTCTTTGGCGGCTCCGGCGCGTCCCGGCCGACGCTCCACCCGGCGCGGTCCTGCGGCGAAAAATCGCCGTCGGCGGACTGGCCGCCCTCACGGCCCTATTCATCGCCGGATTTTTCGAATACAATTTCGGCGATTCGGAAATCGCCCAACTCCTGCTCGTCATGATTTCCTTGCCTTTCGCCGCCCGCCGCCTTGAACGGGAATCCCATGAATCATCCCCGGCCTCCTGACGTGAACAAGCGGCGGCATCCTGTCCGGACCGTCTTTTTCACCGTTCTCGCGATTTACCTGATCTGGCTAGCCGTTCAAATCCTGTCGTACCGGAAATACGTCTCGCGGCCCGAGCCCGCCCGGGCGGAGATCATGACGTTCCGGCCCGACGGCTCCCCGGACACGGCCTTCGTTTCCGCCGGGGCGCTGGAACCCGTCGAACTGCGCGGCGCGTACCACATGCACACCCGCCATTCCGACGGGGCAAAAACCGTCGAGGAAGTCGCGGCCGCGGCCGAACGGGCAGGCTTGGATTTTGTCATTCTCACCGACCACGGTGCGCCGAATCTAGGCTCCTTCGACGCCCAGGGCAAATT
>CAYSGA010000305.1:0-3102 GCA_964430165.1 uncultured Eubacteriales bacterium | reverse complement strand
CAAAGTATCCCGCGACGGCGGCCGCACCTGGGCGCCGCTCGGCCTCGACGCCCGCCATGTCGATGACCACGCCGTCTGGATCGACCCGCGCGACACGGCCCATTTCCTGATCGGAGGGGATGGGGGAATCTACGAAACCTACGACGGCGGGGCGAAATACCGGTTCGTCTCGAACCTGCCCGTCACCCAGTTTTACCGCGTGACCGTAGACGACTCCCTGCCCTTCTATTACATCTACGGCGGAACGCAGGACAATAGCAGCATGGGCGGCCCGTCGCGGAACATGAGCGCGGACGGCGTCACGAGCGACGAATGGTTCTTCACGGTCGGCGGCGACGGTTTCGTCTCCCAGGTCGACCCGAAGGACCCCAACATCGTCTATTCCGAATGGCAGTACGGCAACATCGTCCGCTACGACCGCAAAAGCATGGAAAGCTTCTCGATCAAACCGCAACCTGGCCAGGGCGAGCCGACGTTCCGCTGGTTCTGGGACACGCCGTTTCTCCTCTCGCCGCACTCCAACACGCGCCTCTACATCGCGGCCGAGCGGGTCTTCCGATCCGACGACCGGGGCGACTCCTGGAAGGCGATTTCCGGCGACCTGACGGCTAAAATCGACCGGAACTCGATTCCGGTCATGGGCAAGTACTGGAGCGTCGACACCGTGACCAAGGACGTTTCGACCTCGCAATACGGGTTGATCGTGTCTTTGGACGAATCGCCTCTCAAGGAAGGATTGATTTTCGTCGGCACGGACGACGGCCTCGTCCAAGTCACGGAAAACGGGGGAGCAAACTGGCGGAAAATCGACTCGTTCCCCGGCGTTCCCGCCCGCACGTACGTAAGCGACATATGCCCTTCCCGATTTGATGAAAACATCGTCTTCGCCGCCTTCAACAACACCCTGAACGACGACTTCAAGCCCTATCTCCTCGTGAGCGCGGACAAGGGCCGGACCTGGACCTCGATCACGGCCGGCCTGCCGCCAAACGGCGGCGTTCAGACGATCGTCCAGGACCATGTGAACCCCGGCCTTCTCTTCGCCGGAACGGAATTCGGCGTCTTCGCCTCGGTCAACGGCGGCAAGGAATGGTTCGCCCTGAAAAACGGGATGCCCACGATCAGCGTTAAGGATTTGGCCGTCCAGCGGCGGGAAAACGACCTCGTGGCGGCCACGTTCGGCCGGGGCTTTTTCGTCCTGGACGACTATACGCCGCTGCGGCACATCAAGCCCGAGGACGTGAAGAAGGATTTCCGGCTTTTTCCAGTCAAGGACGCCCCGGCCTACATCCGGACGTCCGTGAAATACGGCCAGGGCGCGACCTATTTCCTTGCCCCCAACCCCGAGTACGGCGCGGTTTTCACCTATTTCCTCAAGGAGAGCCCCCAGACTCAAAAGCAGATCCGTCAGAAGCGCGATAAAGACCTTTTTGAAAAAGGCGAAAAAATCCCTATTCCATCGCTGGACGAACAGCGCCGGGAAGGGACGGAACACAAGCCGTATCTGCAGTTCACCGTCGCCGACGAAGCCGGCCGGGTCGTCCGGGTCCTCCGGACCTCGCCGTCTCCGGGCGTCAACCGGGTCGTCTGGGACCTCAGCTACGCCTCCCCTTCGCCCGTCGGGGAGGCCGAATCGTTCGACCCGTTCCACAAGGACGAATCCGGGTTCATGGTGATGCCGGGCCGTTACAGCGTTTCCGCGGCCAAGGTCGTCGACAGCACAATCACGCCGCTCGGCGAAGCCCAGACGTTCACCGTCAAGGCCCTGGCTAACGCCACCCTGGCCGCCGCGAACCGGGCCGAGCTCGTCGCCTTCCAGAACAAGGTCGCCGAGTTGACCCGGGCGGCCCAGGGAACACAGGAAGAGGCCGAGGCTCTGGCCGCCAAGGTGCGCCGGATCCGCCAAACGGCGGCCGCGCTCCCGGGAGGGCCCGCCGGACTTCTTCCCGCAATCGTCCGGGCCGAAAAAACGCTCGATGAAATCCGGCTGGCTCTCGGCGGTTATGAAGCCAAAGCCAGCTTCGAAGAGGTCCCGCCGGCGCCCCTGCCGATCCGAAACCGCATCGAGGAACTCGTCGGCATTCAGATCTCGACGACGTCCGCGCCGGGCCGAAATCAAATCGAGAACTTCCGGATCGCCCGCGAAGAGCTCGCTTCCGTGATCAAGAAACTCGAGACGCTCAAGACCGTCGACATCCCGGCCCTGGAAAAAGCCCTGGACGAACAGAAGGCGCCCTGGACGCCCGGCCGGATCATTAAAATCGGAGATTGACGTTCTTCGCCGGTTCGAAGCCTTAAATCATCCAGGCTTCGCTCTCTCTCGCGGAGATGAGCAAGAACCGCAAGGGCATCTTCCGGGAAATCGACCTGGCCCCTTATAGAAATAAAACCATCACCCTGGTTTTCCGGACGCTTTCGCCCGATCCCCGCCGACTGGATCAAGGCCCGGATTCAGCTAGGGAATCGCTCCCTTTTTTGCCAGACCACACCGCAATCGTCCCCGTGATTGCTCGACCCGCCCCAAAACGTGCCGGGTCCCCGAATTCCCCGAATTCAAATCACCGGGTCAAGGCCCGGCGGACGGCCGCCCGCCAACCGGCGTAGAGCGCGTCGGCGCTCGATTTTTTAAGAGAAGGCAGGTAGGTCCGGTCGACGCCCCAAAATCGTTTGATCTCGTCCGCGTCCGTCCAGAAGCCGACCGCCAGGCCGGCGAGATACGCGGCGCCGAGAGCGGTGGTTTCAATGATTCGCGGCCGGATCACGGGAAGACCGAGGATGTCGGCCTGGAAGCGGCAAAGAAAATTATTAGCCGTCGCTCCGCCATCGACGCGGAGATCCTTGATCCGCAACCCCGAACCCTTTCGCATGATCTCCAAAATATCACGCGTCGAATAGGCCATAGCCTCCAACGCCGCCCGGACGAGATGGTTCTTGCGGGTTCCGCGGGTCAAGCCGACGATCATCCCCCGGGCATCCGGATCCCAATAAGGAGCTCCGAGGCCGACGAAGGCCGGGACGAAGTAGACGCCGCCGTTATCGGGGACGGCTTCGGCCAGCGCTTCCGATTCGCCGGCGGTTCGCAGGATTCCGATCTGATCGCGG
>CAYSGA010000304.1:0-3116 GCA_964430165.1 uncultured Eubacteriales bacterium | reverse complement strand
AGGGCCTTCCCTTCCGAACCGTTCCCGCCGTGAGGACGACCCTCCCCGCCCCGTGTCGGAGTACGGCCGGTCCAAGCTCCGGGGAGAGATGGAAACCATCGGCCGGCGGGGAGAACTGCCCGTCTCGGTCGTCCGCGTCGGCCCCGTCTACGGGCCCCGGGACCCGGGCTTTCTCGATTATTTCAAATACGTCCGGCGCGGCGTTCTCCTCTCGTTCGGCCGGAGGCCGAGGCCGATGTCCGTCTGTTACATCGACGACCTTGTCGACGGCCTGCTGGCGGCGGCCGGGACCGGGGCCGGAAGCGGCGAAGTCTACAACATCGGCGACCCGGCACCATGCACGTTCGAGGATTTCGGCCGCATCGCGGCCCGAATCCTCGGCGTCCGCACGCGCCGGATTATTCTTCCCATCCCCCTCATCCGGACGGCCGTTTTTTGCGCCGACGCGGCCCGGCCCATCACCCGTAAACAGGGTGTGGCCAATCGGGACAAATACAAGGAATACCGGGAGAGGGCCTGGGTGGCGGATATGGCCAAGGCGAAAGCCCGTCTCGGGATCGAAGCCGCCTGGAACCTGGAAAAAGGATTGATAAGGACGATCGCCTGGTACCGGGAAACGGGCCGTCTCTAGTCGGTCTTGACGGGAACCGCCCAGGTCGAATAGGCCGTCGAGAATTTAATCGAGGATTTCAGGCACCATCCCCCGTCCAGGTCGAAGGCGAAATATTTGACCCGGCCGCGCAGAACGTAGACTCCCCGCCGCGCTTTCGGCCCGACCGTGAACGGGATTTCGATCGGCGTCCGGAGGTCGAGACAATCCTTGCCCTCGACCTCGACGTGAGCCAGCGCAAGGTCCGATCCGGTGAAAAAATTCTTGGGAAAAACGAGGTCCTGACCGCCTTCGACCTCGATCGTGAAGGCCGGCAGCGCGCTCACCGCGATCCCTTTTTTCACGCGGACTGTCAGGATGATTTTGCCTTCCTGGCCCCGGGCCAGCCGCCGGGGAGCGATCCCGGCCTCGATAGTGAGAAGATCCTCCGCGACCGCAAGCGGCCCCCCGACGGCCAGGATCAGGGCCGCGATCCCCGTTTGAATAAGGCGGGATATTTTCATTTTCGATGATTCTATCCGTCAGTGTAGGAGCCGCCCGCGGGGATGTCAAGCCGCGTCCATCGGCGGGACCCCCCCGCCTTTGCAAAACCGGGTTCGCTTCAATATAATGACCGGCGCTTTCACGAGGTCCAAAGTATGAGCATTAAAACCGTCATCACCGGGACCGGTCATTACGTCCCCCCCAAGGTCGTCTCCAACTTCGACCTGGAAAAAATCATGAACACGACGGACGACTGGATCGTCCAACGCTCGGGCATCCGGACCCGGCACTATGCCGAGGACGGCGTCGGGAGCATGGCCCTGGGCGTCGAAGCGGCCCGCCTGGCCCTCGCGGACGCTCAGTGCGCTCCGGCGGACGTCGACTTCATCATCGCCGCCACCCTTTCCCCCGACCAGTATTTTCCCGGAATCGGCGTTCAAATCCAGGCCGAACTGGGCTGCGGAACGATCGGGGCCCTCGACGTCCGGGCCCAGTGCAGCGGATTTCTTTTCGCCCTTTCCGTCGCCGACCAGTTCATCCGGACCGGGACATATAAGAAGGTCCTCGTCGTCGCTTCGGAAGTCCAGTCCCACAACCTGGATTATTCCGACGAAGGCCGGGACATGGCCGTGCTCTTCGGCGACGGCGCCGGGGCGGTCGTCTGCGAGCCTTCGACGGACGGCCGCGGTCACACGATCCTTTCCACACACCTGTTCGGTGATGGCCGATTTTCCAAGGTCCTTTCCATGGAAACGCCGAATGCGGCCAAAAATCCGACCTTTACGGCTGAGACGTTCGAGAAAAAACTCTATTATCCCCGGATGGACGGCAAGCGCGTCTTCGTCAACGCCGTCGAGCGGATGCCCGAGGCGGTCCGGGCCGCTCTTTCGGCCAACGGCCTGAAGGTTGAGGACGTCACCTTCCTGATCCCCCACCAGGCCAACGACCGCATCTCTCTCATGGTCGCCCAGAACCTCAAGATTCCGGTCGAAAAAGTCGTCCGCAATATCGAACGTTATGGGAACACGACGGCCGCTTCGATCCCCATCGCCCTGGACGAAACGGTCAAGGCCGGCCGGCTGAAAACGGGCGACCTTGTGGTCCTCACCGCCTTCGGGTCCGGGTTCACCTGGGCTTCGGCCGCGATCCGGTGGTAATGGCACGATCCTTGCTGTTTTTTGTTACGACGAAAGACAAGATGGAGTCCCACGATGGGCACCTGCGGCAAAGACGGCGGAAAAGTCCTGAAAATTGCTTTCCCGCCGGAAGTCTGCTAGGATTGCGTTTTCTTTCGCCAGAACAGGGAAACACGACGAAAGTAAATAACTTTACAGAGGAGGCGGCAAAGATGAAAAAAAGGCTGATCATACCCGTCGTCATTGGGGCCTTCATCCTGGGCGGATTCGGAATCCTTCACGCCCAGAAAAACAGCGAAGACGCCAAGTTCACCAAGCTGGTGAATTCCTACCTCGATGAATATTGGAAATTTTTCCCGACGGCGGCCACCCTGGCCGGTTTCGGGAAATACGACGATAAAATCGAGGATTTTTCCGAGTCCGCTATCGAAAAACGGGGTAACGCCATCGACGCCGTCAACAAAGAGCTGATCACAAAAATAGCGGTCGACAAGCTCAGCCCGGAATTTCACGTTGACCGCCAGCTTCTCCTCGACGCCCTGGACTACGAGTTATTCCGCCTGGAGAACCTGGTTCCGCAGGAATACAACCCCCTCTATTACAACGAAATCTTCCTTCACAGTATCCGGGGCCTCCTGGTGAAGAATTTCTCGGACGCCAAACTAACGGCGGCCTACGAACGAGCCAAAGACCTTCCGGGTTTCATCAAATTCGCCAAGGAAAATCTCAAGACCCCGCCCCCGGAGTATACCCAGGCGGCCATCGACCAGATGCCCGCGATTCTCGCGTTTTTTAGGAACGATATCGCCGGCTTGATCGCCAACGGCGGTCCGGCAAAAGATAAGTTTATGGCCGAGCTGCCGAAAGTCACGGCCGCCCTGGAGGAT
>CAYSGA010000303.1:0-3139 GCA_964430165.1 uncultured Eubacteriales bacterium | reverse complement strand
TGTTGAACTTCATGACGACGTCGTTGTAGAACTGCCGGGCGTAGGCGATCTTGCTTTCCGTTCCGGCCAGCTCCTCCTGGAGCATGAGGAAATTCTGGTTGGCCTTCAGCTCCGGATAGGCCTCGGCCACGGCGAACAACGACTTCAACGCGCCGCTGAGCATGTTTTCGGCCGCGCCCTGGTCCTTGACTCCGGAGGCAGCGATGGCCATGTTCCGGGCCTGGGTCACCTTCTCGAAGACTTCGCGTTCATGCTTGGCGTAGCCCTTGACCGTTTCCACCAGGTTGGGGATGAGGTCGTACCGGCGTTTGAGCTGGACGTCCACCTGGGCCCAGGCATTATCGCAGCGGTTGCGGAGGGTGATCAGGCTGTTATAAAGCCCGACCACGTAAAGCACGATCACGACGATGATGATCAGGAAAATAAACAAAGCGGCCATCTCGTCTTCTCCTTCGGAAGCGTTCTATTCAAGGATAGGCCCAGCCCCGCGAAAAAGCAACAAGAAAAAGAACGAAACCGCGTCCCGGCCAAATACTATTAGTACCCATTACCCCCGATCCCCCCTGATTCCTTCGCCCATTTCGATTGACTTCACCCCCCTTTTCCGGATAGAATTCTAGTTCTCAGAAGTCCGCTATGAGGACTATTTCCGAGGCCAATTCAAAAAGGAGGTTTATCGAATGGCGACCTTGAAAGAAAATTTCGCTGGGAAAATGATTCCCATGCGCGAGAGGATCCAGAAGATCCTCAAAGAAAGCGGCGAAATGAAGATCGGCGAATGCACGATCTCGCAGGCCTACGGCGGCATGCGCAGCGCCAAGAACATGGTTTGGGAAGTCTCGGCTCTCGACCCCAACGAGGGCATCCGCTTTCGCGGATTCACGATTCCCGAACTGCAGGCTAAACTGCCCAGACTCCCCGGAACCGAAGAACCCATTCCGGAAGGCCTCTTCTACCTGCTCCTGACCGGCGACGTCCCGACCCTCGAGGACGCCCTGGCCGTCGGCGAGGAATGGAAAAAACGGGCCAAGCTCCCCGACTACCTTATCAAGGTGCTTGAATCCCTCCCGATCGACTTGCACCCGATGACCCAGTTCTCCTTGGCCATCCTGACCCTCCAGAAAGATTCCAAGTTCGCCGCCCGCTACCGGGCCGGCATGCCCAAGACCGATTACTGGGACCCGATGTACGAAGACGTCATGGACGTCATCGCCAAACTCCCCGAAATCGCGGCCCGCATCTACATGCGCTCCTACAAGGGCGCCAAGTACATCGCCCCCAACCCGAAGCTCGACTGGGCGGCCAACCTGGCCCACCAGATCGGCAACGACAAGCCTGACTTCTATGACTTGATGCGGCTCTATCTCGACATCCACTGCGACCATGAGGGCGGGAACGTCTCGGCCCACACCAGCCACCTCGTCGGCTCCGCCTTGTCTGACGCCTACTATTCCCTGTCGGCGGCCATGGACGGCTTAGCCGGCCCGCTCCACGGCCTGGCCAACCAGGAAGTTCTCCGCTGGATCATGGACACGATGAAGGACCTTGGCGGCGTTCCCAACGAGGAACAGCTCTCGAAGTACCTCTGGAACACTCTGAACAGCGGAAAAGTCATCCCCGGCTACGGCCACGCCGTCCTCCGGAAGACCGACCCCCGTTACGTCGCCCAGCGCGATTTCGCCCTCAAGCACCTCCCCGACTACGACCTTTTCCAGATTGTCAGCTCGATCTACAAGGTCGCGCCGGACATTCTCCTCAAGCACGGCAAGGCCAAGAACCCCTGGCCGAACGTCGACGCCCACTCCGGCGTCCTGTTGATGTACTACGGCGTGACCGAGTACGATTTCTACACCGTGTTCTTCGGCGTCAGCCGGGCCCTGGGCATCATGGCCCAGCTCATCTGGAGCCGGGCGCTCGGCCTGCCGCTCGAACGGCCGAAATCCGTCACGACCGATTGGGTCGAAAGCCAGATCAAGGCCGCCGCTCAGCCCAAGGTAGGCTGAATCGCGCCGCGATCGAATTACCGTAATCGCACGGGCCGCTCCTCCGGGAGCGGCCCTTTTTTTTACATCTTCGCCAGGCGGAAAAGCTTCAGGAGGTCCATGACCGAGTCGGCCGTGAAACTCACCGTGTACTCGTCCTTGCGGATCGCGCCGGGAATCCATGACGCTTTCTGGGCTCCAGCTTCATCGACAAAAGACACGTCCAGGGTATACGGCGGTTTGAGTTTGTAGGGCTTGAAATCTTGCAGCCGCTTCAGGGCGGCGGTCGCCTTCTCCCGGATCAACTCCCGGGTCTTGACCGGATGGATCCCGAGTTCGGCGCTCCCGATCCCCTCCTTGACGACGACGGTCTCGACGTCGCCGAAGAGCTCCCGGGCCTGCCCGCCGATTGCCTTGTCCCCGGAAACGAGGATGACGGGAACGTCGAACATCCCGGCGATCATTGCGTTGATCCCGGCCTCGGGCATTTTTTTCCCGTTAATGACGACGTCCAACAGGCGAGTCGTCATCGTGTGCTCAAGGACGGCGTCCGGCGTGCCCGCCCGGGCGTGATACCCGATGAAAATCACGGCGTCGAACGACGCGTCCAGGCCTTCCATCATGCTCAGCGGCCCGTAAGACCAATCCCGGAGGAGCCGGGCTTCCGGCCGGAGAAGGTCGGGCAGGATATTCCGGCCCGTATCATGAGCGTCCCGGACGACGATCTCGGTCGCACCGGCCCGCATTGCCCCCTCGACGGCCGCGTTCGCCTCCTCGGTCATCAACCGCCGGAAAAGGTCGTAATCCTTCCCGCCGACGTCGACGTCGTCCCAGTTGACAACGCCGCTGATGCCTTCCATGTCGACGGAAATGAAAACCTTAAGCCCCTCGGCGGTCGGCATCTGTCCGGTCGCGAAACCGGCGAATATCAGGACCGCGGCCCACACGCCCGACAAGATCGTTTTTTTCATCGAAGTCCCTCCCTTTTTTTCTTCCGACGATCCTCGACCGGCAGTTCGAAGGACTCGAGGGCCGCGACGATACGGATCATTCCCTCCGTATCCAGGCCGCAATACTCTTCCAGTTGTTTCCGGACCCGGCCCGTCTCGTCCGGGCCGGCGTTTCCGAACGTGACCCGAAGATATTCCCAGCTGGCC
>CAYSGA010000302.1:0-3142 GCA_964430165.1 uncultured Eubacteriales bacterium | reverse complement strand
CGACCTTGCCGGTGACCTTGCCGCCCCAGATCGGGTCGGCCACGCTCCGGGTGAAAACGACTTCCATCGGGGTCATGAAGAAATCGGCCGCCTCCAGAAAGAACGGCCGCTTTTCGGGGTAGTAGAGAGCGAACCGCGTGTTGACGTCCATCTGGGCCACGTCCGCTTCGACCTGGGAGAAGTCGGGGTTGAGCGCGGCGTTGAGGGTGAGGTTGGGCGTCAGGCCCCAGCGGGCGGTCAGGCCCGGGTCGGCTTTCGCCTCACCGGCCTCCATCCCGCCCTCCGGGAAATCGGGGCGGGTGTCGGTCCGGTTGACGGTCAGAGTCGGCGTGATCTGGAGGTTGAGGCCGGGAGAGATGCCCTCCAAGCCGGTGATTTTGTTGAACTGGCAGAGGAGGCAGATCTTGTTGCGGTCACGGGGATGGGCGATCATCCGGTGGCGGACGTTGCGCGGATAGGAGCGTTCGGTTTCCAATCCCCAGGTCTGAATCCCGCTGCCGGAGGGAAAACGAAGCTGGTTGAAGGGGATGGCGACTTCAATCGCGTACCCGAATTCCTCGATCCGCCCGGCCGATTTCCAAATGGCGTCCCAGGAGAAGTCCTCGTAGCCGTCCTGTTCGCTGTAAGCCGCGTCGGCCTGGACGCCGAGAGGATTGACCCGGAACTGGAAGCCGCGCCGTTCGTCGTTGAAGGTGTCGAGCATGAAGTTGATATGGTCGTCCTGGACGAGGGTGTCCGTGTCGTCCCGGTCCATGAGGTGGGCCCGGATCGCTCCGGGTTCCGGGTCGAAACACCGGAAGGCGATATAGAACGCCGAATCGTCGAACGTAACCAGGACTTCGGATTTGACCGGCGGGGGAGTATTTTCGCCCGGCGTCCATTCATAGGCGATATCCAGGCGGGCGGCCTGTTCCCAGGCGGCGTCGTCCAGGACGCCGTCGATTTTGATCGGGGAGGAAGCCTTGGTCAGGGCGAGGGGCGGGGGAGCCGGTTGGTCCTGCGGGCCCGGAGAGGCGGCGATAGGAGCGATGAACTGGAGAAAAAGAAGGGAGAAAAGGGTGAAAGCGAACCGGAACGGAGTATTCTTATACGGCACGTTGATTCTCCTGATTTTCCATTAAAGGGGGAATCCCGGTCCCCGTGGTGGGCTCCCGCCGCATAATACACTTTTTGTATCCAATTGGTTTACATCCGGCATGCTCTAAATCGGAGCGGCCTTTGCCCAATCACAAAAAAGGTATTCAATCTTCGAGCGGTTTTCCGAAGTTTTCGGTCGAACGTTCATGACGGCGCGGATGTGAGGAAAGTCGAAGCCAGGAAATGGATATCGACTTAGCCGGGGCCCGGTCCCACGAGCACAGGGAAGCAGAGCGGACGTTCCAGAGGATCCGAAGATTAAAGAATCGTTACATACATTAAAGGAAGTTATCAAAGCCGCGTTGGTCGTTCTCGGAATTCTCCCGGGCATTCTTTATGCTCTTTCCCCAGTCCTCTCTAAGCAATTCCTGTGCCAAAAGTACGCCCTTTTAGAAAAAACAATAAATAACGAAGAATTCTGGAATTCTCATTCCAGCGGTTCATTCGGAACCTCGTCCCGGAATTATTTCCGAAGCGTTATGATCGTCGCCCCGGCGCCGCCTTCCCTGGGGCCGGCGAGTTCGAAGGACTCGACCTCATAGACGCGTTTAAGAATAGCGTGGACGGTCTTCATCATTTCGCCGATGCCTTTGCCGTGAATGATCCGGACTCGAAGAATGCCTTTTTCCCGGCAGGCGGCCAGATATTCCGGGATGAGTTCCTTCACGTCGGTCGGGGCGAAGGCGTGAAGGTCGAGAATTCCGTCAATCGGGAGCTCGACCGGATCCATCTTGTCCATGTCCGGATCGAGAGGATTTCTGAGCGGATCATCACCATACGCGACGATTGCCCCGCAAGCGCACACGACCGTCCCGCCGAATTGAAAAAGGGTGACGTCGTATTGCTTGCCGCAGTCCGGACATTGAATGGCCATGGGTCCTCGGGAGTTTTTTCATCAGTCGCGTGAACCGCGGATCATCAACAGCCGGAAAAGCTGCATGACGGCCATCGCCGTGGCCGCGACGTAGGTCAGGGCGGCGGCGCGAAGGACTTTTTTGGCTCCGACGAGTTCCTCGGGACCGAGGTATCCCTGATTTTTGAGGAGAGCGACGGCCCGTTGGGAGGCGTTGAATTCCACGGGAAGGGTGACGACGCTGAAGGCGACGGCCCCGACGAAAAGAAGGATCCCGATGTCCATGAGGACGGTCGATCCCGTTCCCGCCAGCATGCCGATGAAAAACAGGGGGAAGGCGAGGGTGGATCCGATGTTGGCTACGGGGTAGATGACGTTCCGGGCCATCAGCGGGACATAGCGTTGGTGATGTTGGAGGGCGTGGCCGGTTTCATGGGCGGCGATGCCCAGGGCGGCCAGGGAACTGCTCCCGAAAACGCCCTGCGACAGGCGGAGGACCTTTTTCCGGGGATCGTAATGGTCGGTGAGCCGGCCCTGGACTTCTTCGATGGTGACGTCGCCGGCGCCGCCCTGGTTGAGGAGAAGTCGGGCCACCTGGGCCCCCGTGATCCGGGAGGCCGCTCCCACCTTGGAATATTTCGCGTAGGCGCCTTTCACCATTCCCTGGGCGATCATGGCCAAAAGCAACGCGGGAATAAGAAGGAGGAAATCGACACCGCCGTATATCATATCCGCTCTCCTTTTGTGATCAGCACTACAAAATAAGCGAGGGCGGCCGGATTGTCAATGTTTCCGTCCCGGTCCCGTTCGCCGGTCGTGTTTGACAAACCCGCCTTTGAACCTTATCATGTTTCCTTTTAAAGGAAGCGTTCCGAATGAAATGGAAATTGAGAGGATTGCTTTGCGTCGCTCTCGCCCTCGGGGCGGCCGCGCCTCTTTTCTCCAACCAGGAGACCGAGGTGGAAAAAACCCTGAGCCTGGCGGACGCTTCCTTCGAAAAGAGCGACTATCCGGCGGCCATCGAGTTGTATTTCAAAGCGGCCGCCCTGTCGACCAAACCCGGGAATTTATCCCGGGCGTATTTTGGCTTGTCTCTCTGCCATTTCTACCAGCGGGACATGGCCGAATCCGTCAGGTGGATGAGGAAAGTCT
>CAYSGA010000301.1:0-3150 GCA_964430165.1 uncultured Eubacteriales bacterium | reverse complement strand
CTGGATGGGGAAGGCGGATATGTCGATGTCGCGGAGGGCGAGGGAACCGAGCCCCTGAAAGGAATTCGTCGACGGATCGAAGCGGAAAACCGTCCGGCCGAGTTCGAGCGCGCCGCCGTAAAGATTCAGGGTAAGGGGCTCGACGGCGATGGCGTTGGCGCCGGCGTGCAGGGGGATGTTCACGGATTCCAGGGTCAGAAAGGGGTTCCGGAACTCGCCGACGCGGAGGAACCCTTCCTCGGAAAGCGGGGCGTCCGGGGGGAGGGCGCCGGTTTTTCTGGTTTCGTAATGGACGGGGAGGTTGGCCGTGACGCCGAGAAGAAGGGTTTTCGTCGCGGGGCGCTCGACGTTCGTATCGGCGAACGTGACCCGCCCTCCGACCGAAAGCCCATCGCCGCCCTTTCGGACGAGGAGGGACGCCCCCAGCGTTCCCTCGATCTTCATCCGTTCCTCCCCGGGGAGGCCGGCCTGGGAATAGAGCGAATAAAGGGGCCCCAGGCTCAGGCGTGCTTCTGTCCGCAGGTCGAACGACGGAACAGGGCCGAACCCGGCTGATCCGGCGACGTCGACCTCGCCGATCGTCGGCATGAGGGCGCGGGCCGCGAGGCCGTCCCAGGCGCCGGTCCCGGAATCATAGCGGCCGGTGACCGTCAATCGCAGAGGGTGCGCGCCCCACGGAACATAGATCGATTTCCACAGAAATTCGCCCTTGTCGAGGTCGAGGGAACCGGCAAACGACAGGGTTTTCGAAACGGACCGGGCGCCCGCGAACGTGAAGACGGGGTCGAGGCCTTCGCCCGCGATGGAAAACGACGGGTCGTTGAACCGGAGACCGGCGAGCGAGACCGTTCCCGAAAAGCCCCAGCCTTCCTCCGGGACCGCCGGGCGGCGGGCCGAAAGCGAGATGTCGGCCGCGCCGCCGAGGTCCCACCCGGAGATACTTTCCGGGACAAACGGGGCGGCGATTTTCCGGAGAGCGGCGAGGTCGAGGCCGCGGCCCTCGACCCGGATTTCAGCGGCCCCATTCCCGTCGAAATCGAGACTGCCCGACACCTGGAGAGGGGCGAGACCGGGAAATCGGACTTCGAGGGACGCCAGGTCAGCTCTTTTTCCGGCGAGATCGAAACCCCCGTTTCCGGCGAAGGCCGCTTCGCTGAAGGAAATCCTCTTTCCCTCGGCGGCGGCGATGTCGAGTCCCGTGAGCGTGGCGTCGGATAAGGTTAGAGCGGCGTTTTTTCGGATAAGATCGAGTCTTCCCTGTCCGGTGAGTACCGCTTTGTCCAAGGAAACCTTTTCTCCTTCTGGTGATTCAAAGACGAGTCCGTTGATCCGGGCGTCGAACCGGGAGATCGCCGCGCCCGACTTGTCGGCTGTCGCGACGATCCGGACATCGGAACCCGCGACGGCGAGGCCGGCCCGGGCGATCCTTCCGGCGGACGCGCGGATGTCGGCCGTAAAGCGCGGGTCTTGAAGCGGGCCGGTGGCGTCGATCCGGCCGGTGGTGCGTAAATGGAGGGGAAGGCCGCCGACGACGTGGTCGAATTCCGCGTTTTCAATGTTGAGGGACGCGGTCAGTTCGTCCGTAAACTTATCGTTCGCCCAGCGGACGATGTATTTTCCCGAAAGGTCGGCCCGGCCGCGGAGCCTGGCGCCGCGGAATTCCGCGGGAAGCCACGGTTTGATAAGCCCGGCCGCGGCCTCGAGGCTTTCGAACCGAGCCCGGGCTTCGACCGCGAGAAAGGCCTCGTCGCCGAATCGGCCCGAGACGGCGCCTTCGAGGTCGAGGAAGCCGGGAACGGTGATTTTCAGCCGGGAAACGTCGAGAATTCGAGCGGGACCGTCATACCGGCCGGACAGGGCGCCGGCGGCGGCGGCAAGCGATTCCTCGGCTCCGCCCGCGGCGAAGCGAGGCGAAGAAAAGGTGAACTCCGTCTCAAAAGCGAAAGGCGGAGCCAAGCCGAGGGTGCCCGACGAAGCCAGGCCGCTTGTCAGGGCGAAATTCCCGTTCGTTCCCGAGACGCGGATCTCGCCGCGCCTGATGGAATAAGCAACGTTTTCGGCGGGGTTCATCGCCAGGGAGATATCGAAAAAATCCAGGCCCACGTCCCGGCCGGGAAGAGAGACGGAGATTTTGGCGTCCGCGACCGAGATTTTTTTCGTCCAAGCAAGGACATCCGAGACTTGACGGATGAGCGTCTCGACATCCGTCAGCTCTTCCGATGTCGCCTTCCGTTCCAGGCGGAAGACGAGGCCGCCGACTTCGATCAAATCCAAGGCCGGTTTGACGTTGCGGACGAGCTTCCAAATATCACCTTTTCCCTCGACGCGGGCTATGGTCAGAGTCCTTTTCCAGAAGGGCGTTTCCTCTCTGAACTCAAGTGTTTCGACGGCGAAGCGAAAAGGGGAGAGCGAATAATCCAGCCGACCGAGGCGAACGGCCATCCCGGTTCTTTTCTCAAGCTGAGATTCGAGGACGTTCCGGACGAGCGGTTTGTCGAACAAGAGGAGGAGAGCCGCGGCGACGGCCAGGAGAACAAGCGCCCCGAGGACGAGGCCCGACAGCCGGAGGGCTTTCTTCAACGCTTTGTTCATGGTCCCGCCCGGCTATTATAACACTCCCGCGGCCGGCCGGGCCGAGGCGGCCCGCGACGGGACACGGACCGCGGACAAGAAAAAATGCGGCTGCCGCGGTTCGGGAATCGGAGGTTTTCAGCGCCGGGTGAGACGCAAGTCGCCGTAGGTCGCCTGGGCGTCGCCCGTGGCAATCAGGACGTTTCCCTCCCGGTTGAAGACATAGACGATGGACAGGCGGTTCGCTTCGTCCGGCGCGAATTTCAAGGTCACCTGGTTGTCGCCCGTGGCTTCCCAGACGCCGTATAGAGTTTTGGTCAGCTCGCGGGTGAAAATCGGGGCATTCGGGAACCGGGGGACCACCATCAGGGCAGATTTGTCGTCCTTGAGACTGAGCGTGTAGACCTTTTCCGAATTAAGCTGCTCATATTCGCCGACAAACGTCGCGGGCTGAGGTATCGGCTCGGGCTTTTTTTCTTTTTCTTTCTCGAGCTGGGCGGCCAGGCTGGGGGGCAGCGTTTTGGAGAAATAAATCCTTCGGATTTCCCCGATCGGGAATTTTTGCCCGTTATCGAATTC
>CAYSGA010000300.1:0-3156 GCA_964430165.1 uncultured Eubacteriales bacterium | reverse complement strand
CCGCATACCGTGACGATCATCCTGTCCAGCCTGTTTCACCGGATCGTCCCCAAGTTCGGCCTTAAACGGGCCGTGTCCTTCGTCCTCCGGCCGGTTTCGGCCTTCGACGACGCGGGCATCCAGGAATTGGCCAGCCAGAGCGTCGCCCTGCTGAACAGCTCCGTTCCCAAGACGAAGGTCTTTAAGGAACAGATCGCCTTCAACATCCTGTCCCATACCGACGCCCTCGATTCCGACGGTTTCTCGTCCCTCGAACGGCGGCTGGTATCTGAAATCCGGCGGGTCCTCGGGCGGCCGGAATTTCCCCTGGTTCTTTCCCTCATCCAGGTCCCCGTTTTCCATACGTACTCGGTGATGACTTACTTCGAACTGAAGGACGAGGCGGACGTTGCGGAGATCGAGGCCCTGCTCAAATCCGCGCCGCTCAAGATGACCCCGTTCCGGACGTCTTGTGAAGCCACACCCCTGAAAGTCTCCGGCAAGGACGAGATCTTCGTCGGGCAGATCAAGCGGGAACCCGACAACCCCAAGGCGTTCTGGACCTGGCTGGTCGCCGACAACCTGACGCGGGGGGGAGCCCTGAACGCCTTTGCCCTGGCCCGGAAGATCCTGAGGGCCGAAACCCGCTAGGCCGGCCGCGATGTTCGAACTCCTCAAACTCACCCTCCGGGAAAAGAAATGGGTGACGCTGGCTTTGCTTTCCACCCTCGGCGTCGCCCTCTTCACCGCGATCATGATGAACCTCGTCCAGCCGGTCATCGACGAGATGTTCGGGGCCAATCCGACCGTTGTTTCCGCGGCCGCCGCGCCGGCGGCCGGGACAGCGGCGGCGACCAAAGTCCGCGTCCTGGACCTTCTCTGGAACCTCCTGGGCGTCGACCGCTCCGGCGTCAAAAAGGCGCTGCCCCTGGTCTTGATCATCGTCATCTTCGGCAAGGGCCTATTCACCTTCCTCTCCTCGTTTTTCATGAAGGCGGTGGGCAACAAAGTCGTCAAGAAAATGCGCGACGACCTTTATGCTCACATCCTCGGCCAATCGTCCGGATTTTTCGACAAGGCGACGACCGGCGACCTCATGTCGCGCCTGACGAACGACGTCGACCGGATCCAGCAGGCCGTCGGGACGGCTATGAGTGACCTGGTCGAGGAGAGCTTCGTCCTGGTCGGCCTCCTGCTGACGTTGTTTTTCAACGACTGGAAAATGGCCCTGGTGGCTTTTGTCATCGCCCCCCTGGCCGTCATCCCGATGGCCGTCTTCAGCCGCCAGCTCAAGAGACAGGGGCGGAAAAGTCAGCAGAAGATGTCCGGGATCTACAACTTGATCCACGAAACCGTCACCGGGAACCGGATCGTCAAGGCCTTCACCATGGAAGGTTTTGAGCTCCGGAAGTTCCTCAAGTCTTCCTGGCGGTATTACCGCATCAACCTGAAGCTGGCCTGGGTGTCGTCCCTATCCTCGCCGTTCATGGAATTCATCGGGGGCCTCGTGGGGGCCTTCATCCTGGTTGTCGGGGCCGACCGGGTCGCCAAAAACCAGATCACCCCGGGCGATTTCGGCGTGTTCGTCTCGACCATTTTTTACATGTTCACTCCGATCAAGCGGCTGAGCCGGGCCAACAACGTCGTCCAGCAGGCCGTGGCCTGTTACGACCGCGTCCAGGAAGTCCTCGACACGCCCCGGGAGATTGCGGACCGGCCGGACGCCTTCCCGTTGCCGGCGATCAAGGGACAAGTCCGGTTCGACCGGGTCGGCTTTTCTTACCTGGCCGACCGCCCGGTGTTGTTCGACGTCAGTTTCGAGACCAAGCCGCGCGAAACCGTCGCCCTTGTCGGCTTGAGCGGGGCGGGGAAGACGACGATCGTCAACCTCATCGGCCGTTTTTACGAGGCCACGTCCGGAACGATCACGATTGACGGAAACAACATCCGGGACGTCACCGTGGCTTCCCTCCGGTCCCAGATCGGGCTGGTGACCCAGGAGATCATCCTGTTCAACGACACGGTCCGGGCCAACATCGCCTACGGCCTGGACGACGTCCCCCTGGAGAAGATCATCGAGTCGGCCGAGGCGGCCGAGTGCCACGAATTCATCTGCGAACTTCCCCGGGGCTACGACACGATAATCGGCGAACGCGGAGGAATTCTGTCCGTCGGCCAACGCCAGCGGCTGGCCCTGGCCCGGGCGTTGCTCAAGGACCCGCCGATTCTGATTTTGGACGAGGCGACCTCGGCCCTGGATTCCGAATCCGAGCGCTTGATTCAGCAAGCGCTGACCCGCATCTTGAAAAACCGGACGACCTTCGTCATCGCCCACCGTTTGCCCACCATCCGGAACGCCGACACCATCCTGGTCGTCGACGGCGGCCGGATCGTCGAGTCCGGGTCCCACGACGAACTCGTCCGAAATACCCGCGGCATCTACCGGAAGCTGCATGATCTTCAGTTTCCGGAGGAGGAGGAAAACGGAGGATGATTCAAAGCATGACCGGGTTCGCCGAGAGGAGCTTTTCGGCCAAAACTCTGCGCGTCAAAATCAGCCTGAAAACCCTGAACCACCGCTTTTTCGACTGGTCCTATAAAGGCGCCCCGCTCGGGGAAATCGAAAACCGGCTCCGGACGGTCTGCCAGGAAAAAATCCACCGCGGCCGCGTGGAGGCGACGATCGACATGGTCTTTCCCGACGCCGGGAGCTGGGACGTCGTCATCAACGAAGGCCTGCTCGAAAAAATCCTCGCGGCTTTCGGCCGGGTCGCCGCCCGGTCGGGGAAGGACCTTTCCTTCAGCCTGGACAACATGTTCCGGATTCCCCAGTTGGTCGAGCTCCGGCGGAAGGATTTCACGCCGGTCGAGACCGACTGGATCATCGCCGGTTTCAACAAGACCCTGGACGAGCTCATCAAATCCCGCCGGGCCGAGGGACGGAAAATCGCCCTCGCCCTGCAAACCCATCTGCGGAACATCAGCGCGTCGGTCGGCCGGGTGGGAGCCCTGATCAAAAAGCAGCCCCGGGCGCTGCAAAAAAAACTCCGGGTCCGTCTGGCCGAGGCGAACGGCGCCGGCCCGAATTCCAAGGAGCGGATGGCCGAGGAGGTGGCGTATCTTTCCCAGCGATACGATGTCGCCGAGGAAATCGCCCGCCTCAGACACCATCTGGAA
>CAYSGA010000299.1:0-3177 GCA_964430165.1 uncultured Eubacteriales bacterium | reverse complement strand
CGTCCGAGACGCTTTTGCCTTCAACCAAGGTTGTGGCCATGCTCCCGCAGGCGAGAGAAGCGCCGCATCCGTCGGTGACGAAAGACGCGCGCCGCACCGTTCCGTCGTCGACGGAAAGCCAGAATTCCATCGTGTCCCCGCAGGGCCCGGTGAGACGCGCGTGTCCGTCCACGTCCTTCACCCTCCCGAGATTCCGCGGCCGGGAGGCGTGATCGAGCACGATCGGGGAAATGGCGTCGGTCTTTTCTTCTCTCATTCGCGTTCGCGCGCTCCTACAATCCGAGCCGGTTCCAGACGGCTTGAATGTCCCCCGCGCACGGGGCGTCGGTTTCCACAACCGCTCTCTCTTGCATCTGGGCCCGGGTCACGGCCTGGTCATACCTGATCCGGCCGGCGATCGAAACTCCCGCCCGGCGGGCCGCGGCCTCAATTTGTTCCGTCAACTCCGGGTTGAGGTCCCATTTGTTGACGCAGATCGCGGCGGGAATATTGAAATGCTTCGTCAGGGAAAGAACCCGCGCCAGGTCGTGTTCCCCCGAAACGGTGGGTTCCGTAACGACCAGGACCATCGAGGCGCCCGTCACCGAGGCGATGACGGGGCAGCCGATGCCGGGGGGACCGTCCACGAGGATCAGCCGGCGCCCATCCTCCTCGGCGATCCGGCGCGCCTCCCGGCGGACCGTGGAGACCAGCTTGCCCGAGTTTTCGGCGGCCGCGCCCAGCCGGGCGTGAACCATGGGACCGCACCGCGTCTCCGAAATCATCCATTCTCCGCAAAACCTTTCCGGAAAATCGATGGCCTGTTCCGGGCAAAACCGGACACACACGCCGCATCCCTCGCAGGCGGTGGGATCGATCATGAACGCCGCCGGCCTTCCCGCCCCCGACGCTTCCCGCAATTCCCGATTGACGTCGTTCGTCCGGACCGGGAAGAACCGGTCCTTCGTAGTGTCTCCGGGAATCGCCCGGACCGGACCGGCGGCCGGAGGCAGGACGGCCCCGAACCGGCAGAGGGTCAAACATACGCCGCAGCCGGTACAAGCTTCCGGCCGGATGACGGCTTCATGCCCGGCGCGGAATTCGTGTCGTTCCTTGACCAGGGGCGAAAGGACCAGGTGCAAATCGGCCGCGTCCACGTCGCAGTCGGCAATCACGGGCCGGTCGGCCAGGACGGCGAACGACGCCGCGATGCTGGTCTTGCCCGTGCCTCCCTTGCCGCTGATGACGACGAGTTCGTTCATCTTGAAGGTTCCCTTACTTCAACCGCGGCGTAGAACGCGCGGGCGCCGGCCATGGTTCTTTTCACTTTTCCGGACTTGTCGAGCGCGTCGAGACGCTTGATCGCTTCCGTCACGTGGATGCCGAGACCGGCGGCCACGTCCTCCCGAGTGCAGGGGCGACGCCGGAGGAGCGCCAGGATGTCCTCGTCCCCCAAGCCGGCCTCTCCCCCACCCGCGGATTCTCCCAGCCCGCTTCCGCCGATGATATCCACGGGGCCTTCGAAGATTTCTTTTAGGACGCGCATCCGGTCCGGGGCGAGCGGAAAGGCATAATCCTCGCCGGGCGGACGCCAAACCGTGTTCAACTCGATCCGGGCAGGCCGGATCCGCTTCGCCAGAGCGGCGATCTTTCTCACCTCGGACGCGAGCCCTGTCACGCCGTCGAGCAGGAAGACCTCCAGCCGGACTTCCCCGGGGAAAACCGCGGCGAACGCGGCCGTTCCTTCGACCATGCGGTCGAAGGATATATCCGGATGAGGGCGGTTGACGTATTGAAAAAGCGCCGCGTCCCCCGCGTCCAGGGAGGGGATCGCGAGGTCGGCGGCCATCAACGCCTCCCGGACTTCGTCCCGCCAGAGCAACGAACCGTTGGTCAAGACGGCGACGGGGATCTTCGTCAGGCGTTTGATTTTTCGGATCAGGTCCCCGATGCCGGAATGGAGCGTTGGTTCCCCGGAACCGGCCAGGCTGATATAGTCCGGAGAGCTTCGCCCGGCCAGTTTCTTCTCCAGCTCGGCGAGGACATCCGATATCGGGACGTACTCCTTTCTTTCCACCGTCTTGTTCGTCGTCCGGCCCAGCTGGCAGTAGATACAGTCGTAAGAGCAGGTCTTGAAGGGTATGAGATCGACCCCGAGGGACCGGCCCAACCGGCGGGACGGGACCGGCCCGTAGACGTGCCGGAAGCCGCTTTTTTTCATGACCCGTCTCCTCCACACGGCGGCTTCCCGCAACGTTCGACGCGTCCGCAGCAGGTCTTTCCGGCCCTCTCCAGGGAACACTCTCCGCCGCGTTTTCCCGGCCGGTCGCTCCCGAATCCTTTCAGGATGAACCCGGCGCCTCCGCTGATGACCCGGTGAACCTTTCTCCGGCAGTCCGGGCATTCCTCAAGCGGCGGTTCGGTGATGGCTTGCCGACGCTCGAACCTCAGGCCACACACTTCGCATTGATACTCATAGGTCGGCATGGCTCACCTTTCCTTCGCGGCCGTTTTAAGATGCATCGTCTTGCCGATAAGGCGTAGGAAAAGATCCCGGTATTCCGGAAGCGCCTCGACGACCAATTTCCCCTGGGAATAGGCCTCCGCGATGCGACGGTCGTCCGGAATGTCCGGAAGGACAGGGATGCTTTCCGACGCGCAGTATGCGTGAACCCGGTCATCCCCGATTCCGGCCCGGTTGACGACGACCCCGAAGGGAATCCCGAGTTGCCGGACCATGTCCACGGCGAGTTTGAGATCGTGCAGCCCGAAGGGCGTCGGTTCCGTCACGAGCAGGACGTAATCCGCGCCCCGGACGGTCGCGATCACCAAGCACGACGTTCCCGGCGGCGCGTCCAGAATCGCGGCTTGGCCGTCCCGGAGACGGACCTTGACCGCCCGGATGAGCGGCGGGGCGATCGTGCCGCCGACATCCAGGCGCCCCTGGACCAGGGTGATGTTTTCCGATTTCGACGTGACGATGACGCCGATGCGCTTGTCGATTTCGTGAATGGCTTTCCTGGGGCAAACCCGGGCGCAACCGCCGCAGCCGTGGCACATTTCGGGAAAGACGAGGGGCGCGGTCCCGAACGAGACGATGGCGTGGTAGGCGCAGAATTTTCCGCATTCGCCGCAGCCGTCGCACAGAGCTTCGTCCACTTCCGGCACGGGGACAGAAACGATCTCTTCGTTTTCCGG
>CAYSGA010000298.1:0-3183 GCA_964430165.1 uncultured Eubacteriales bacterium | reverse complement strand
TTCCACATCGGTCCAGGTCGCGGTTTTCCGTCCGTTGACGGCCAGGATCTGGTCGTCCGCTTTCAGATCCGCCCGGGCGGCGGGCGATCCGGGCTCGATCCAGCCGATCACCGGGGCCTCGTCCTGGTATTGGGGCGTTGTCACCCCGACCATATTGATGCCGGCGACGATCACCACGGCCAGGAGAATGCTCATGACCGGCCCCATCACGATGACGAGGAACCGTTGAAAACGGTTTTTAGCCGCGAAATCGTCCGGCTCCAGGACCTTGCCCGGCTCGTAAACGCCCTCCCCGAGGAATTTGACGTACCCGCCCAAAGGCAGCACGCTGATCCGGTAATCCGTATTGCCTTTTTTGACTCCGATCAATCGTTTGCCATAGCCGAACGAGAAGACTTCCACCCGGATACCGACCAGTTTGGCCGCGAAGAAGTGGCCGAACTCATGGATGAAGACGAGGATTCCGAAAACGATTAAAAACGCGAGGATCGTGCCGAGGATCGTGCCCATGTCATGTCCTTTTGTCGATCATGCGCCGGGTCCGCGCCCGGATCCGGCGGTCTTCTTCGATGATGTCGTCGAGGGATTCCAGGCGGCGCGCCCGGATCCCGGCCAGGACCTCTTCCACCGTTTCCCCGATGCCGGTGAACCGGATCCGGCCTTCGATGAAGGCCTCGACGGCGACTTCATTGGCCGCGTTCATCGCCACCGCGGCGCTGTCCTTCTCCCCCAACACGCGGCGGGCGGTTTTCAAAAGGGGAAATCTCCGCTCGTCGGGAACCGAAAACTCGAGCGGTCCGGACGCGGCCAGGTCCAGCGGCGGCAGGAACCCGTCCCGCCGCCGGGGGTAGGTCAGGGCGTACTGGATGGGGATTCGCATGTCCGCCCGGCTGAGTTGGGCCAGAACCGACCCATCCCGCAGTTCGATCAGGGCGTGGACGATGCTCTGGGGATGAATGAGAACCCGGAGGATGTCCGGGGCCAGGTCGAAGAGCCACCGGGCTTCGATGAGTTCCAACCCCTTGTTCATCATCGTGGCCGAATCGATGGTGACTTTGCGGCCCATCGTCCAGCGGGGATGGGCCAGGGCTTCGTCCAGCGTTTTCCGTCGGAGCTCCCGGAGCGGCGTGCGGAGAAACGGGCCGCCCGAAGCCGTCAGAAAAACTTTCCGGACGTCCGCGGGGGTTTGGGCGGCCAGGCATTGAAACAGGCCGCTGTGCTCGGAATCGACGGGAATAAGCGACGCCCCGCTTCGTTTCGCTTCCCGCCGCAACAACGGGCCGGCAACGACCATGGATTCCTTGTTGGCCAGGGCGACCGTTTTCCCGGCCCGGACCGCAGCCAACGTCGGCCGCAGGCCGTTGAACCCGGTGATGGCCGAAACGACGAGATCGGCGTCCGCTTCGACGGCCGCGGCCCGGGCGCCCTCCGGGCCGAATAGGACTTTCGGTCCCCGCGATCCCAATTCCAGTCGCAGGACCGCCGCGTCCTCGGCCGTTCCGACGGACACGAGGGCCGGGCGGAATTCGAGAATCTGGGACCGGAGCAATTCCCGGTTGGAACCCGCGGCCAGCGCGGTCACGCGGAACAGGCGGCGGTTGCGGCGGACGATGTCCAGCGTATTCCGGCCGATCGTGCCGGTGGAACCGAGGATGACGATCCTCTTCATCCGGCCGGCTTCCAAAGGTATCGGACCAGGAAATAGAAGAACGGGACGGCGAACAATAAGCTGTCGATCCTGTCCAGGAAGCCGCCGTGTCCGGGAAGCGCGTTGGAGGAATCCTTGACCCCCGCGGCTCTCTTAAAAAGGGATTCCAGGGGGTCGCTGATTTGAGCGACGATCGAGACGGAAAGCCCGACCGCGATCGCCTGTCCCAGCCCGATCTCAGGCAGAAAAACCGCCCGGGCGACCCAGGCGGCGAGTCCGGCGAAGAGCAAACCTCCGGCCGCCCCTTCCCAGGTTTTATGGGGACTGGCGATCGGGGTCATCGGATGGCGGCCGATCGCCTTCCCGATAAAAAAAGCTCCGGTGTCGGCAAGAAAAACCACGGTCAGGAGAAAATAAATATAAACGGACCCGTACGTTTCGCGAAGAGGATACAGGAAGTTCAGGGTAAACCCGATATAAACGGGGCCGAACACGGTCACGGTGATCGATTCGGTCGTCCGGACGGCGATTTCTATGGTCCGGGAGACGATGACATAGGACAAGCCGACGCCCAGAAGGCCGAAAAACAAGGCCAGTTCCAGGGTCAAACCCTTGATGATGAAGGAGGCGCCCAGGAGGAGAACGAGAAAAATTCCGGGCCCGGTTCGGGGATGGAGGAGGCGGCGGCGGGCCAGGTTGTTGAATTCGATCAAGGCGGCGAGGATCACGGCCTGAATGACCAGAAACGTCACCCACGGACCGGCGTATTGCAGGACGGCGAACAACGCCGCCAGCAGGACGAGCGCCGTCCAGAACCGCTTGACGATGTTCATGACGAAGATTCCGTGTCGCCGAACCGCCGTTTCCGGCCCTGGAAATCGACCAGGGCCTGGAGCAGGTGTTTTTTCCGGAAATCGGGCCAATAGGTCGGCGTGATCCAGATTTCCGCGTAAGCGATCTGCCAAAGCATGAAATTGGAGATCCGGGTTTCGCCGCTCGTCCGGATTAAAAGGTCGGGGTCGGGCAGGCCGGCCGTGTCCAGGTACCGGCTGAAAACGGATTCGTCCACGTCTCCGGGTTTCAACCGCCCTTCGGCCAGAATCCGCTGCGTCGCCTCGACGATTTCCGCCCGGCCGCCATAGTTCAAGGCCAGGCCGATGGTCATCCGGGAATTGCCGCGGGTCAGCGACTCGACCCGCTCGAGTTCGCCGCAGAGGCTGGCCGGCAGCTTCTCCTTGCTCCCCAGGACCCGCAGCCGGAAATCGTTATCCATAAGGACGCGATCTTCCTTCCGGAGATAATCCTCGAGCAAGCGCATCAGCGTCCGGACTTCCCGGGCGGGGCGCTTCCAATTCTCGGTGGAAAAGGCAAACAACGACAGCACTTCCAGGCCCACCCGGGCGCTCGTTTCGATAATCTCCCGGACGGATTTTGCTCCGGCCCGATGGCCTTCGATCCGGGGCAGCCCGCGCTCCCCGGCCCAGCGGCCATTGCCGTCCATGATCACGGCTACATGGCGGGGAATCCGGGCGGCG
>CAYSGA010000297.1:0-3191 GCA_964430165.1 uncultured Eubacteriales bacterium | reverse complement strand
ATACAGCCGCCTCCGGATCGACGGGCTTCCCGACGTGATCGTCTATAACGACAAACAGATCGCCGACGGCAACAAGGTTTTCCTGAGCGTCCGGCCGGAAAAGATCCAGATTTCCCGCGACCGGCCCGAACCGAAAACGAAACGGAACGCCGTTCCGGCCGTGGTCGAGGACGTGATCTACCTAGGGCCGACGACAAAATACTGGGTCCGGGCGGGGAACCACCGGCTTCAAATCCTCTGTCAGCACGCCCGGTTCTTCCTTGACGAAAAACCCATCCGCTGGAAGGACGACGTCTGGGTCTTCTGGCACGGCGACGACGGGTTCATGCTCGAGGGCTTCCGGCGGGATGACGAGAAACTCGTTGCCGCCCCGCCCCAGAAAGTGGGGGACGAATGACCGTCGCGAGCCGCCCGCATCGGGGGGCGCGGGAATGAAACGGCTCCGGCGGCGCGGACAGGAAATCCTCCTGACCCTCCCGTCGTTTTTCTGGCTGTCGCTCTTCTTCCTCGTTCCGACCGCCCTGGTCTTCATTCTCGCCTTCCGGCCGGCCGATCCGTTCGGCGGTATCGGCCGCGGTTGGACCACGGCCACGATCAAGGGACTGGCCGACCCCCAATATCTCGTGATCGCCTGGCGGACGCTCTGGGTTAGCTTCCTCGCGACCGCGATCTGCATGCTGCTGGCGGTTCCCACGGCGTACGCCGTCGCCCGGGCATCCGACCGCCGCCGGAACTTCCTCCTCATGCTTGTCATCGTCCCGTTCTGGACGAGCTTTCTCATCCGTGTCTTTGCCTGGAAATCAATTCTTCACCCCGAAGGCCTTATTAAGAAAATCCTCGTTTTTTTCGGGCTGGTCTCACCCGGGGCGTCCCTTCTTTACAACCTGGAGTCGGTCATTATGGTGACGGTCTACACGTTTCTTCCCTTTGCCATCCTGCCGATTTATGCGGCCGCGGAAAAATTCGATTTCGGGTTGGTCGAGGCGGCCCGCGACCTGGGTGCCGGCCCATTCGAGGCGTTCCGGAAAATATTTCTTCCCGGAATCCGGCAGGCTCTGGTCACGGCCGTCCTGGTGGTCTTCATCCCGGCCCTGGGATCCTACGTTATTCCGGACATCGTCGGCGGACCCGGAAGCGAGCTGCTGGGAAATAAAATCGCCCAACGCGTTTTTGTCGACCGGAACCTGCCGCTGGCCGGGGGGCTTTCGATCGTCCTCATTCTGGCGGTGTTGGCGCCTCTTTTGGCCGTCTTGGCCCTGCAACGGAAAAAAAGTCGGATTGAACCTCCGCCCGCGGACAAGGAACCATGAAACGCAGCCGTTTCCCCTTCGTCGTGACGGGCGCGGTCCTGGCCTTTTTCTATCTTCCGATCCTCATTCTCGTCGCCGACTCCTTCAACGCCTCCCGTTTCGGCGGCGCCTGGCGGGGCTTTTCCCTAAAATGGTATGCCCGGCTGTTCCACGAGCCGGCCATCTGGGCGGCGGCCCGCAACACGCTCGTCATCGCCCTGGTCGTGACGTTCGTTTCCCTGATTCTCGGGACGACCTCGGCCCTAGCCCTGCACCGATTCGCCAAGTCCCGGGTGCAGCGGTTCCATTTCACGTTGATCTACACGCCGCTCGTGGTCCCCGAGATCCTGATGGGCATCAGTCTGCTGATGGCCTTCGTCGCCGCCGGAGTCAGGCTGGGGTTGTTGACGATCATCCTGGCCCACGTGACCTTCTGCGTCAGCTACGTCGCCCTGGTCGTCCTGGGCCGGCTCCAGGATTTCGATTTCACGATCGTCGAGGCCGCCCGGGATTTGGGGGCGTCCGGTTGGACGGCGACCCGGCGGGTCCTGCTCCCCATGCTCGCCCCTGGGTTGGCGGCCGCCGGTCTGATCGCCTTCACCCTGTCGGTGGATGATTTCGTCATCACCTTTTTTGTCGCCGGGCCGGGGGCGACGACGCTCCCGATCCGCGTCTACAGCATGATCAAGCACGGTGCCACGCCGCTCATCAATGCGCTTTCGACCCTGTTGCTGGCCCTGACGTTCACGACCGTGCTCGTCAGCCAGCGTTTATCCAAATCCGGAGCCATGGAGGGAGGACAATGAAAATTCGAACGCTCGTTCGGTTCGCGTTGGGGGCCGCCGTCGTCGTCGCCGGTTTCCTGGCCGCGGGGTGCGGCGGCGGGGCGAAGGCCCCGGCGGTCCTGCATGTTTATACGTGGTCGGATTACGTCAAGCCCGAATTGATCATCCGGTTCGAGACGGAAAACAACTGCAAGGTCGTCATCGACACGTTCGACTCGAACGAGGCGATGTACGCCAAGCTGAAGGCCGGGGCCACCGGGTACGACATCATCACCCCGACAAGCTACATGGTCAGTCTGATGGAAAGCCAGGGGATGCTTCTCCCCTTGGACCACGCCCTGCTGCCGAACATATCCCACGTCGATCCGGATTACTTGAACATCGCCATCGATAAGACGATGGCCTATTCCGTCCCTTACATGTTGACAAACACGGGGATCGCCTATTTGAAAAGCAAGGTCGAAAATTTCGAGCCGACCTGGGGGATGTTCGGCCGGACCGACCTGAAGGGCCGGATGGTCATGCTCAACGACATGCGGGAGACGATCGGGGCGGCCTTGAAATTCCTCGGCTTCAGCCTCAACTCGACCGACCCCGAAGAGCTGGCCGCGGCCAAGGCCATCGTCCTGAACTGGAGGGCGAATTTGGCCAAGTTCGAAAACGAACAGTACAAGACGGGGATCGCCTCCGGCGAATTCCTGCTCGTCCACGGCTACAGCGGCGATATCCTCCAGGTGCAGGCCGAAAACGAAGATATTGTCTTCGCCATGCCGCGGGAAGGCGGCGTCATCTCCTGCGACGACCTGGTGATCGCCAAGTCGGCCAAGGAGGCGAAACTCGCCCACGCCTATATCAATTTTATGCACGATCCGGCCGTGGCCGCGGAAAACACCGAATTCATCCAGTTCCTTTGCCCGAACAAAACCTCGTACGCGTCCCTGGGTGAAGAAATCCTGGGGAATCCGGGGATTTTCCTGGCCCCCGAAATCAAGGCGAAGTGCGAGATCCTGGCCGACCTGGGCGAGAAAAACGCGCTCTACGTGAGGGTCTGGGACGAGATCAAGGCCGCGAAATAAAATGGACGGGGACAGGTCTTTAGCCCTGTCCCCTTTTAGAG